>JAKLQT010000222.1 GCA_022013205.1 Candidatus Omnitrophota bacterium
CCAATTTTATACGCTTTGGAAATTGTAACTAAAACCGTTGGCAACAGTGTTATTGAAGACGCTTTAGAGACCGTAAAAGACAGTGTCAGGGATGGAAAATCCATAGCCGACCCCTTAGAAGCATCGGGTATTTTTCCACCAATGGTTGTGCTTATGGTAAATGTGGGGGAGGAAACAGGAGAACTTTCTGATATGCTCAAACATGTCGCAATATTTTATGAAGAACGCATTTCCATGGTTGTTGAAAGGTTATCATCTCTGCTAGAGCCTTTTATGCTTGTTTTTATGGGTGGATTAGTAGGGTTTTTGGTCACTGCAATGTTTTTACCGATATTTAAGCTGGCAACAACGGTTATGTAATATTTGGAGGATTTATGAAAAAAAACGGTTTTACCTTGATGGAATTGATGCTTACAGTCATAGTTATCGCTATATTGGTAAGTATTGCTATTCCAAACTATATCAATACTGTAGAGAGAGCTCGCGCGCGTGAGGCAAGGGCAACACTGGAGTCAATGCGGGCAGCTGAGCAAACATATGCTTCAGAGCGCCGGGTTATGATTAGCCTTGATGAAACTGATTCTAGTGCATGGACTATGGTTGGGTTAGAAGATCCTCACAATAATAACCGCAGGTCATGGGACTATACTTTTGATGCAGTAAGCGGCAACGGTACAGCAGTGCGCAACAGCGGCCCCTATGTGGTTAACTGGACTATTCAGCTGGGGTTAGATGGAACAGAGACGGTTACAAATGGGCCCTAATTGATCAATGCCGCAATAGCTTTAGCGGCATTTTTATTGGCTTCGGATGTGCCTAAATTTTCTCTTACCTTAGAGAGTTCCTGTTTAATATTATTTTGCTTTTGCGGGCTTAAGTTGAAAAAACCGATTGTGGCTTTAAAAAGATTGGCGGGCTTTGCCTGATATTGAATGAATTCAGGGATTATTTTCTTTCCGGCCACTACATTTACAAGCCCGATAAAGGGGAGTTCAATGAGTAATTTTGTCACAAACCATGTAAAGAAAGTTGTTTTATAAACAACCAGCATGGGAATACCTAAAATTGCCGTTTCCAGTGTTGCCGTTCCCGAACAAACCCAGGCAAAAGTAGAGATGTTTATAAAATCATAAGTATTATTGTCAATGATCTGTAAATTAAGATCAGGGTATTCCCGGGTTAGCTGGTTTACAAATTCAGGGCTTATATTTAATGCTTTGATAAGTAAAAATTTAATTTCCGGCATCTTTTCCCGTAATACCCTCGCTGCTTTAAGCATGACAGGCAGCAGTTTCTTCACTTCATTTATTCTTGAGCCGGGTAAAAGACATAAGATTTTGTCCTTATCGTTTAAGTTTATGCTATTTAAAACCGTGTTCTTTGCTTTTAGGGCCTTAACTCTTTCTAATAGCGGGTGACCGACAAATTCAGCATCAACATTGTTTTCTTTGTAAAGTGTTTCTTCAAATTTGAAAACAACGAGCATCTTATCGATAGTTTTTTTGATTAAATCTATACGCCTTCTGCCCCAGGCCCATATTTGCGGGCTTATGTAGTAAATGACCTTAATCTTGGGCATTTCCTGTTTTATTCTTTTAGCCAGCCTTAAATTGAAACCGGGATAGTCGATAAGGATTACAGCCAGAGGCTGCTCCTTTTTGATCTGCGCTAAGGTAAGTTTGAATGTCTGTTTAAAGATAGGGAAATGTTTTAAAATTTCTATAAACCCGATTACAGCATACTGAGTGAGATCAGCAAATGTTTCTACCCCGGCGTTTCTCATTTGAGGGCCGCCGATTCCTGAAATCCTAAGGCAGGGATTTAAAATTTTTAGCTGCCGCGTGAGAGCCTCTCCATGCATGTCCGCGGAAGGCTCTCCGGCGATGATCATAATAGATTTAGGCATTTTTACGGATTTGTTTTGTTATAGCCAGCGCGATCTCAAGGGCATCTTTTGCTTCTTTGCCGCGTACAATTGGCTGTTTACCTTTTTTTATGCACTCAATAAAAGAACTTAGTTCTTCTGCGAGAGGCTCCTTTTTGGCGACAAGTATTTCTTCTTTGATGATCCGGTTGTTTTCTTTTTTATAGCAGATTATCTTTTGCTGGGCATAATCAAGGCTCAGATACGAATCTTTTTGAAAAATTCGTATTTTTCGCATTCCTTCATCACTAACCCGGCTAGCTGTAAGGTTGCATACGGTACCGTTCTTAAAAATCAGCCTGACGCTGGCAATATCCTCGTTTGGTGAAAGCACATTAACGCCTATGGCGTGCGTCTGCAAAAGCGGTGATTTGACCAGGGACAGGACAATATCTATATCATGGATCATCAGATCGAGTATTACACTCACATCAGTGCCTCTTTTAGGATAGGGGCTTAACCGGTGGCATTCTATGAATTTTGGGTTTTTACAAAAACCCTGAATAGTCCTGATTGCCGGGTTAAAGCGTTCAACATGTCCCACCTGCAGGATCTTTCTCTTTGCCCGGGCAAATTTTATTAATTTTTGGGCTTCAAGTGTAGTTGAGGTAATCGGTTTTTCCACAAGAACATGGATATTGTTCTTAAGAAAAGCCCTGGCAATTTTGAAATGTGTGATAGTCGGGGTGGCAATGCTTACAGCATCAACCTTATTAATTAGTTTTTTATAATCCAGATAGGCGATGCTCTTAAACTCAAGTGCGCATGAGTTTGCCTTTTCCTTATCAATGTCGCAGATGCCGGCTAATTCCACTTGGGGCATATTATTATAGATACGGGCATGAATTTTACCCAGATGTCCGGTTCCGATAACAGCTACTTTTATTTTCTTCATAATGTCATTAACTTTAACATACCAAAGAAGATATTGTCAAGGCCAACTTATCCACTTAAGTATATATTGACGTTAATATATATTTATAGTAAGCTATATTGCCATGAAGAAAAAGGCAAAGAAAAAATTTATATCCTGGTTCACTGTTTTCGGGCTGCGGTTTTTGATGTTTGTTATCAGGATATTGCCTTTAAAAATACTTTATTCTTTTGGCAGTGCCTTAAGCGCTCTTTATTACAGGCTTGCCTATAAGAACAGGCAGACCGCTTTGAGTAATATTGAAAAGGCTTTAGGCTCAAGGGTTTCGCTAAAGCAAAGAAGGATGATCGTGCAGGAAAGTTTTAAAACAATGGGCCATATCATACTTGATACCTTGCGTTTTGGCGATTTGTCCTACGGAAAAACTAAAAAGACTATATCTATCGAGGGTATTGAAAACCTGCAAAACGCGCTTAAAAAGGGAAAAGGAGTTATCGCTGCCAGCGCGCATTTAGGCAGCTTTACGATTATAGGCGCGGGATTAGCTGTGCGGGGCTATAAAACCTCTTTTGTGGCCAGGCACGCGCGTAATAAGGGCGTTGAACGCGTAATTATGGGCATTTCCCGTAAAGCCGGGCAAAAAGTAATTTTCAGCCGCCCGGTCCATGCTTGCATGCGGCTTTGTATGAAAACCCTGGATCGCAATGAAGTTTTGATAATTGAACTGGATCAGAATTTCGGTACAGAAGGGGTAAAAATTAGTTTTTTTGATCAGCCTGCCATGGTTGCCAGCGGTCCGATTAAATTAGCCCTGAGCACGCAAGCAGCTATTGTTCCTATTTTTATAGTAAGAATTAACGCGTTTGAGCATGTTATTAAAATCGAACCGGAAATAGAACTGGAAAAATATGAAGATGCCGATATTCAAATCAGGGAGAATCTGCAAAAGGTGAGCGCGGTTATAGAAAGTTATATTCGTAAGTATCCCGGTCAGTGGGTGAATTGGATCCACAAACAATGGGATGTATGTTGACATTTAGCGAATAAGCGTATAAAATATAAAAGATATTTTTGTATTTTAAACAAAATTAGAAATGGTGAGGATTATGGGAAGGAAAATAAAAATTGGTTTGCCTAAAGGAAGCTTACAGGAATCGACATTGCGTATGCTGAAAAAAGCTGGATTTTCCATCGCTGTTTCCAGCCGTTCCTATTTCCCTTCAGTGGATGACGCGGAGATTGAAGCAGTCCTTTTGCGGGCCCAGGAATTGCCGCGTTATGTGGAAAATGGGGTTTTAGATTGCGGTATTACCGGTAAGGACTGGATATTAGAAAACAATGCCAAGGTAATTACGGTAACTGACATGGTATACGCAAAGCAAAGCCTGACGCCTGTGCGCTGGGTGCTTGCGGTAGCTAGCTCTTCAAATATCAGTTCTGTAAAAGGTTTAAATGGCAAACGCATTGCTACTGAACTTGTAAATGTGACAAAAAGATACCTGAAGGAAAATAAAGTAAAAGCCGAGGTAGAGTTCAGCTGGGGAGCAACAGAGGCTAAGGTGCCTGAGCTTGTTGATGCGATTGTTGAGCTTACTGAGACAGGTTCCAGTTTGAGAGCGAATAACCTGAAGATTATAGATACCATTTGTGAGTCTACTACCCAGCTTATTGCTAATAAATCTTCCTGGAAGAATAAATGGAAAAAAGACAAGATCAGCAACATTGCTTTGCTGCTTAAAGGGGCAATCGCAGCTGAGGATAAAGTTGGGTTGAAGTTTAATATACAGGAAAAGAATATAGTAAAGGTTTTATCCTTAGTTCCTTCCATGAAGAACCCCACTGTTTCCCATCTGAGCAGAAAGGGCTGGTATGCTTTGGAAATTATTGCCCAGGAGAAAATTGTCAGGGACTTGATCCTGAAATTAAAAAAAGCCGGAGCAGAGGCTATTATTGAATACAATTTAACAAAAGTAATCCCCTGAACCTGGAGAATAGCAGGCTAATACTAAGATATAAGCTGTAAATGGCTAGTTATGAGTGACGAATTATAAGTTAAAAGTTATAATAAAGAAATTGACTGTTTTGATTTTAAGGAGGAATTTGTATGCCGTGCGGTAAAAAGAGAAAACGTAAAAAAATATCTACTCACAAGAGAAAAAAAAGATTGCGCAGAGACAGACATAAAAAGAAGAACTCATAAAAGGCAGCAACTTTAATGAAATATTACGCGGGATATTCTTTTAAGCTGGTAGTGGTATTGCTTTTAGTATTAGTTGCTATTAATGGTTGTGCTGGAAAAAAAACAACTTTTAAGAAGAGCATTGTAAATATAAACAGCAGCAAGCCGAAAGATGAAATTCTGGCAAAAAATTTGATTTCAAAAGCCTATGCACATTATTTGCGTGGGCTTTTATATGAAAAGCAAAATAAGGTTGCTGAGGCGATTAATGAATATAACCGCGCCGCTGATTACGACAGAAATTCCCCGACGATTTGCATAAAACTGGGGACAGCATATTTCAAAAAAGGTGATTTTGACAGCTCGATTGAGCAGTTAAAAAAAGTTTTGGAGATTGATCCGGAAAATATAAAAGTGAGGCTGCTTCTAGGGGTTATTTATACCGCATTTGGTAATTTTCATGAAGCGGCAATATTGTATGATGAGGTTATCAGGCGTGAACCTGAAAATACACAGGCTAAGCTGAGCATCGCTGATCTGTATGTGCTTGAGCAGAAGGTAGACAAAGCTATTCTTGTTTATGAGGAGCTTGCCCTGGAAGATATTCCTCTGCCTTATGTGTATTTTAACTTAGGAATGCTTTACACCCAGCTTAATAAATATGAAAAGGCGTTGTCTAGCCTTGAGAAAACATTAAGCCTTGAACCTAATTATTTAGAAGCTTATCTGGGGCTTGGATTAGTCTATGAATTAAAAAATGAAATTGAAAACTCGCGGCAGGCCTATGAAAAGGCGATTAAACTTAAACCAAAGAGCGCGCTTGCTTACTTTCGTTTGGGGCAGATGTATGTTAATAGGGATTTGTTTGATAAGGCCCTGGAGCAGTTTAAAAAGGTTTTGGAAATAAATCCGCGTGTTATTGATGCTTATTTTGAAATCGCGCATATTTATTTAAAACAGGATAAGAACGAAGAGGCTATTGAAATTTTAGTCAGCGCAGAACCGCTTTTACAGGACAAATCGCGTTTATATCTATTAATGGGGCTGGCCTATGGATTGAAGGAGGATTTTCAAAAGGCAGAAGAGTATTACAATGAAACCATAAAGCTGACCCCTGAAGATGACCTGGTTTATTTTTATCTGGGAGCTATGTATGAAAAACAGGGGAAAAGGGAATTGGCAAAAGCCCAGTTTTTAAAAACTATTGAAATTAACCCTAATAATGCCGAGGCGTGCAATTATCTGGGATATATTTATGCTGAGGACGGATTAAATCTTAAACAGGCAGAGAATTTGATAAAAAAAGCTCTCGAAATAGAACCGAATAATGGGGCATATCTGGATTCTTTGGGATGGGTATATTTTAAACAGGGCAACTTTGAAGAGGCCTTGAAATTCTTAAAAAAGGCTACAGCAGTACTGGATACGGATTCGGTTATTCATGACCATCTTGGAGACGCGTACTTGAAAAAGGGCTTGGAAAATAAGGCACGTATTCATTGGAAAAAATCGTTGGAAATTAATCCTGTACAAAAATCAGTGCAG
Source organism: Candidatus Omnitrophota bacterium (assembly GCA_022013205.1). Classification (GTDB taxonomy): domain Bacteria; phylum Omnitrophota; class Gorgyraeia; order B26-G9; family B26-G9; genus JAGLQQ01. The sequence goes on from JAKLQT010000222.1 coordinate 6,523, forward strand.
GAAAAACTGGACGCGCTTAATATGGGTAATAGCGCCGCCGGCAATACTAAAAAATAAGGGATGAAAAGGAGGTTATATGAATCCTTGGTTTAGAAAGATCAAAATTTTTTTTGAAGACCATTGGGTGGTAGTCTTATCTATTTTTGTCGCGATAGTACTCATTATACTCTCAACTATCGGTATGGCACAGCTTGAATCGTATGCGCGCATAACTGCCTTGGCTAATATGCCCTTGTGGATACTGGTTATGCTTATCAGCGGCTGCATTACTGCTTTTATATATGTTTCTGTAATGTTTGGTTACATGGGAAAGATGAAACAGTCTAAGGTTGATCCGAGTAAGGTAAATATTAAGTTTTCTGATGTTATCGGGATAGACCAGGCAGTTGAAGAAGCACGCGAAGTTACACAATTACTTCTTGACCGTACACGCCTAAAAAATATGGGAGCGCAATTTATTAAAGGAATTCTTATGGTAGGGCCTCCCGGCTGTGGAAAAACCTATCTGGCAAAAGCGATCGCTACGGAAACAGGTGTTCCTTTTTTAAGTTTATCCGGTTCTGAATTTGTGGAAATGTTTGTGGGAGTCGGGGCAAGCAGGGTAAGAAAATTATTTCATAACGCCCGAAGGTTAGCCTATTCCCACGGCGGCTGTATAATATTTATTGATGAGATCGATGCTATCGGCCGTGTGCGGGCTTTTAGTTTCGGCGGAGGTCAGGAAACGAACAATACGCTGAACCAGCTTTTGGTTGAGCTTGATGGTGTAACCGGAAACGCGAACATCGTTATTATCGGAGCGACTAACGCTGCTGAGGGGCATCTTGACCCGGCTTTGATGCGTCCTGGAAGATTTGACCGCAAGATTTATTTCAGCCTGCCGGATGTTGACCAGAGAGCGCAGATCTTCAGCTATTACCTGAAAAAAGTTAAGAGCGATCCGAACCTGGATATAGGGCGGCTTGCCCGCCAAACGGTCGGTAAAACACCGGCTGACATTGAAAATGTTGTTAGAGAAGCGGCATTGGTAGCCGCTCGATATAAAAAGGACTATATCTCTCATAAGGAATTAAGTGAAGCAATGGAGCGCATTGATCTGGGCTTGAAGCATCGCATGAAAATGCTTCCGCTTGAAAAGGAAATGACTGCTTATCACGAAGCGGGCCACCTTATAGTTACATTTTTTCTGCATCCGTATAATGATGTTTTTAAGGCCTCAATTATACCAAGACGCGGTTCTTTGGGCGTGGTTCATCCCCAGCCAAGAGATGAGTGGCATGGCAAGAGTATAGAAGCCCTTTTAGCCGATATTAAGACCTGTCTTGCCGGTTATGTTGCTGAGCGGGCTAAATATAATACTTCAACTAGCGGCGTTTCTTCGGATTTCAGGCATGCAATGCAGATTGCGCATACAATGTCCTGGAGTCTGGGAATGGGAGTGTCCGGACATGTCGGGGATTACGCGGTAATTCCCCCTGAGCAGTTGTCAGATTCAATTAAACAGCGCTTAAATGAAGAGTCGAATCAGATACTCAAGAAATGTTTGAAAGAGGTTGAAGATCTATTGAAAAAGGAAAGGGTAATCTTAGATCGATTCGCGAAAGAACTGATTGAAAAAGAAGAACTGGAGTATGACGATATTGAGGCAATATTCAAAGAATATGGTAAAGAGCCGGCAGCACCGTTTGGTTCGTAATTTATTTTTAATAGGCTTATTTGTAAGTTTTGTCTGCGGCGGATGCGCTCCGACGTATCCAAAGGATAAACTCACAGAAACACTTATAAATGTCTGCAAAAAAGAATATGGAGTTGAAATACAGGCCAAGCTTGTCGGTAAAACTATAGTTGTGTTTATACCTCTTGATGAACTTTTTGATTTAAAACTGGACATATCGCCTGAAGCGGTTGAAAAGATCGAAGACGTAATCTTAACTACGTCCCGGGCGCTTTTCAGTACAGATGCCGAAGTGGATTTTTATATGATTATCGCGGCTGATGTGAAGACTACAGCGGCTGAAGTTTTGCTGGTAAGGTATATGGATGATGTGTATAAGTTTATGCATGGCTGGATAAACAGGGAAGATTACACCAGGAGAATACTCTGGCAGATAAATTTTAATCCGAAACTTTTAAAAGATTCATCTTTTGATTTTGAGGTTGAGGAAATAACTTTGCCCGGGTTTTTAGCGGCTCAGATCGCGCAAAGATTAAATAAAATCTTTGCAACTTCTGTTGTTCATAAAATAAAAATAAATTCAGAATTTGATCCAAAGACTCAGCGGTTTTCCTTTTCGGTTGTTTCAGCGGATAATACCAGATTTCAGAAAATATATCTGCCGATCATCGCGAATATCGCCGGCAATGTCCTGGCGGATTACAAGTTTGAATCTTTTAGTGAGATAATCATAAAAAATGAATTATTGAGAAATTTTGTCGTAATTACAAAAAATGACAGGGAAGAATATCGTAAGGTGGATATTGACGCGCTGTTGACTCTGCCTTTTTATAATTGAGATAGTAAGGAGTGGATAAGGTGAACGAAAAAGAATTAACAAAAAAAGCTGCCCAGATGAGAAGAGATGTTATCAGGATGCTTGAAATTGCCGGCTCAGGGCACCCGGGAGGGTCATTATCGGCAGCAGATATCATGACCTGTTTATTTTTTAATGTTCTGCGTCACAAACCCCAGGAGCCTCACTGGCCTGGCCGGGACCGGTTCCATATGTCAAAAGGGCACTGTTGTCCTATCTGGTACGCCATTCTGGCTGATTTTGGATATTTTCCAAAAAAGGAACTTGATTCATTACGTTCTTTAGGAGCCCTGCTGCAGGGGCATCCCAGTCCTAATATCCCTGGTATTGATGTTGCCAGCGGGTCTTTGGGCCAAGGGCTTTCTGTGTCAATGGGCATGGCGCTGGCAGGAAAAATGGACAATAAGGATTATAGAGTTTACTGTCTTTTGGGTGATGGAGAAATCCAGGAAGGAAATGTCTGGGAGGCGGCAATGGCCTGTGCTCACTTCAAATGCGATAATCTTTGCGCAATATTAGATTACAATGGATTTCAAATTGACGGCCGGGTTGAGGATGTGATGAATATTGAACCGATCGCGGATAAGTGGAAAGCCATTGGCTGGGAGGTTATTGCAATTAATGGACATAATATAAACGAGATTCTTAATGCCTTTGAACAAGCAAAAAAAATAAAGAATAAACCGGCAATTATAATTGCTAAAACAATAAAAGGTAAGGATGTCTCTTTTATGGAAAATGTCGTGGATTTTCATGGCAGAGCGCCTACTCATGAAGAAGCGGCCATCGCGTTTAAGGAGTTAGCTGATGAGTAAAGAGATGATGTATCAAAGGGATGTGTATGGTAAAACTCTGGTAGAATTGGGAAAAGAAGATAAAAGCATTGTTGTTCTGGACGCGGATTTATCCGGATCGACAAGGACTTCTTTTTTTAATCGGGAATTTCCGGATAGATTTTTTAATTTCGGAGTTGCTGAGCAAAATATGATATCAACAGCCGCGGGACTGGCAAGCTGCGGTAAGACGGTATTTGCCTCAACCTTTGCCATGTTTGCTACAGGCAGGGCTTGGGATCAGCTGAGGAATTCAGTATGTTACAGTAATATGAATGTTAAGCTTGTGGCTACGCATGCCGGCATTACTGTGGGGCCGGATGGGGCTACGCATCAGGCTTTGGAAGATATCGCTTTAATGCGTGTTATTCCTAATATGACTGTTATCGTGCCTTGTGACGGCCCCCAGACAAAAGACGCGATAAAAGCAGCCGCAAAAATGCAAGGGCCGGTTTATGTACGCCTGGGCAGAGAAAAGGTTCCCACCATAGAGGGGCTGGGAAAATTTGAGCTTGGCCGAGCAAATGTCTTGAAACATGGCAAGGATATAGCTATATTCGCTTGCGGAATAATGACTGATCAGGCGCTGATCGCAGCAAAGGAGCTCGCAAAATTGGCGATAGAGTGTGCTGTGGTCAATATCCATACTATTAAACCGCTTGATGTTGATACTGTCGATAAAATAACTAAGCAGGTTGATTCAATCATCATCTGCGAAGAACATTCAGTTATCGGCGGTTTAGGCTGTGCTATTGAAGAAGTTATTGCCGAAGCAGGCCGGGGGGCGCGGGTTGCCAGGATTGGGGTTAAAAACCGCTTTGGGCAATCAGGCAGTTCCAAGGATCTATTAAGAGAATATAAACTTCAGGCCGTTGATATAATTGAGGTTGCCAAAAAACTGCATAACAAATTCTGAAGGTGTTGCTTTATGCTGAAACGTCTTGCACCTGCTAAGATTAATTTATTCCTTGAAGTAGAGAGTAAAAGAAAAGATGGGTATCATAACATAACAACCCTGTTTTTGAAGGTCGGGCTTTATGATAGGCTTTTTTTTAAAAAAACGGATAAGGGTATAACGCTTAAATGCAGGCATTCTTTGATTCCGGATGACCCGCGAAAGAATTTAGTCTATCAAGCGGCCAGCCTGATGCGCGAGGGACTAAGCAAAGAAAAGGGCATTGAAATTCATCTGGAAAAAAATATTCCGGTAGGAGCAGGCTTAGGCGGAGGATCAAGTGACGCGGCAGCCACATTGCTTGCTCTTAATGATATATGGGGATTAAAGTTGTCAACAAAAGAGCTATTCTCCCTAGGCAAAAAACTTGGAGCGGATGTGCCCTTATTTTTGATGCCGGACGCAGTGGTCCTGGCTAAAGGTATTGGGGATAGGTTAACGCCTCAAAAAGTGAGGAAAAAGTTCTGGATTGTGCTTATAAATCCCGGAATTTTTATCTCTACAAAAGATATTTATAAGGCTTTACCCGGGAACTTGACAAAGACGGGTTTTGATGTTAAACTGCTTATTCATGCGTTGCAAAATGCGGATATAGATTTAATAGGAAAGACACTGTTTAATAGGCTTGAGTCAGTTGTTTTTAAAAAACAAAAATTATTAGCAAAGGTGAAACAAAAAGTATCCGCCCTTGGCGTTAGGGCGGTTTTAATGTCTGGAAGCGGTTCAGTGATCTTTGGTATCTTGCGAAAAAGAGAGGAGGCGATAGGTATCAAGAGGGAGCTTCAGGGCATTTGCAAAGTAATGGTTGTAAAAAGTCTATAACCGCATACATCTTGGAAAGGAGTGATTCGAAGATGGAAGTTACAGAGGTAAGAGTATTTCTGCGTAATAAAGATAGCAATAAAAAGTTAAAAGCATATGTCACCGTAACTTTCGATAATTGTTTTGTTGTTAGAGACGTAAAAGTTATCGAAGGAAGCAAAGGTTTATTCGTTGCCATGCCTTCATCTAAAATGAAGATAACATGCTCTCATTGCGGACACCGTAATGTGGTACGCAGTAAATTTTGCAATCAATGCGGAACTACAGTTGAACAGCTGTCAAAGCCATCAGCAACACCTGAGGAAGCTCGCCAGACAGAACACAAGGATATAGCTCATCCAATTACGCCCGAATGCAGAGAGTACATCCAAAAGAAGGTTCTTGAGGCATATGAAGAAGACGCGGCCAAGGCTCCGCATGACAATGCTTTGGAAAAAGCGGAACATGATTCGTTGTCAGGGGATGGAACTAGCACTGCTTCGGATTTAGAATAAAGAGACGTTTTGCCCGGTAGTGTAATTGGCAACACCCGAGAATTTGGATCTCGTTTTCCAGGTTCGAGTCCTGGCCGGGCAGCCACAAACACGATGTTTTTTGCGTAGTAGGTGATTCCTGGCCAGGCAGCTGCGAAATTTCGGTTTAAGGCAGGAGATTTACTTAAAATATTGATTATTAAATAATGGCGCATAAAATGTAAAACGGAAATTCTGTTTTTCTATGGCATTTTATTATTTTCTTAAAGATATAATATTTTAAAAGGCCTAAAGAAATTAAAACTTAAGGTTATTTATCTTATATTTTAATCTTTTTTAAGTGGTAAAAATATGAAAAATATAAATGCTGTTATACTGGCTGCTGGTGAAGGAACCCGCATGAATTCTAAATGCCCGAAGATATTGCATCGGCTTGGTTCTAAGCCGATGCTTGGCCATGTGATAGATAATGTCCAGGCCGCGGGCATTAAAAATATTTTTATTATTACCGGCTATAAGTCTGAGATGGTAGAAAAATATGTGGGCGATAATGCTAAATGTGTTCAGCAAAAAAAACTTTTGGGAACAGCAGATGCTGTTTGGCAAATAAGAAATGAAGCCGCTTTAAAAGAAAAAAACGCACGGCTGCTGATCATTTATGGGGATACGCCGCTTATTCGCGCGTTGACGATTAAGGATCTTATTAAGAAACATTACAGCGAATCTGTTGCGGGAACATTGTTGACTGTCAATACAAAGGATCCGACCGGCTATGGCAGGATTGTGCGCGCTGATGGGGGTAATGTGGTTAAGATTGTCGAAGAGCAGGAGGCAAGTGTCTATGAGCGCGCAATCGAGGAGATTAACGTAGGCGTTTATGTTTTTGAGGCAAATAGGCTTTTTAAAGCAATCGAAAAGATAAAGCCTGATAATAAAAAAAAAGAATATTATCTCACCGATGTTGTTCAGGTTTTGCATAAGGAAAACAGGCTAATTAATGTTGTAGAAACACAAAATCATAATGAAATACTGGGAGTTAATTCCCGGTTTAGCTTGGCACAGGCTTATGAGATCTTCAGGATGAGAATACTCGATGAGATTATCGCTTCAGGGGTGACGGTTCTTGATCCTAAATCTACGTATATTGATGAAAAAGTAACCATAGGCAGGGATACAGTGATCTATCCCTGTACGATGATCGAAAGGGATGTGGTTATTGGAGAGAATTGTTCTATCGGGCCGTTTGCTCATATACGTTCAAAATCTAAAGTCTGTGACGGGGTTGCTATAGGCAACTTTGTTGAACTGAACAGGTCAGAGGTTGGCGAGAATTCGCGCTTAAAGCATCAAAGCTATATCGGAGATACTAAGATCGGCAAGGCTGTAAATGTAGGTGCCGGTACTATTGTTGCTAATTACGACGGAAAGAACAAGAATAAGACAATTGTTAAGGATGGAGCGTTTATCGGCTCCGGTACTATTCTGGTTGCTCCGGTGAAAATGGGTAAAAACGCGGTTACCGGAGCAGGGGCTGTAGTTACAAAAAACAAGAATATTGCCGACAATACAGTGGTTGTCGGAATCCCAGCCAAGGTCTTGAAGAAAAAAAAGTGAAATAAATTAAAAAGTAATAAACCGCAGAAAAGTGAAATTGTGAGGTTGGATTTATGCAGGAAAAACTAATGATTTTCAGCGGCAACGCAAACCCTAAACTAGCTTACGATATATGCGAGGATTTAGGTATAGCTCTGGGGGATGCAACAGTCGGACGTTTTAGTGAGGGAGAGATACAGATAAAAGTGAACCAGAATGTAAGAGGAAAAGATGTGTTCGTGATTCAGCCTACCTGCCCTCCGACAAACGATAACTTAATGGAATTACTGATTCTTATGGATGCTTTGGCCAGGGCTTCAGCAGGAAGGATTACTGCGGTTATTCCTTATTACGGATACGCGAGGCAGGACAGAAAAGACCAGGCAAGGGTGCCGATAACAGCCAAATTAGTGGCAAACCTGCTGGCAAACGCGGGAGCACAAAGAGTTCTGACGATGGATTTACACGCCGGGCAGATCCAGGGATTTTTTGATATCCCGGTGGATCATCTTTTTGCCGCGCCTGTTTTGATCGATTATTTTAGGAAATTTTACGATGATGACCTGGTTGTATTCTCCCCTGATGTGGGCGGAGTAAAAATGGCAAGAGCATTTGCTAAACGGCTTGAGGTTCCTCTTGGCATAGTGGACAAAAGACGTATTGACGGACAAAGAGCTGAGGTAATGAATGTTCTTGGTGAAGTCAAAGGTAAAAAAGTTATTTTAATAGATGATATGTGCGCGACTGCCGGATCTCTGTGTGAAGCAGCTAATATTTTGGAGCAAAGAGGCGCAAGGTCTGTTTACGCAGGGGTAACTCACGGGATCTTTTCCGGCCCGGCCCTTGAGCGAATTGATAAGAGCGCTTTGAAGGAGATTGTTGTTACAGATACTATTCCCATGAGTAACGGGAAGAAACACCCAAAGATTAAAGTGTTGAGTGTGGCCAATATCTTAGGTGAGGCCATAAAACGTATTCATAACGAAGAATCAGTAAGTTCTTTGTTTGTATAAAGGAGGAGAATAAGTGGAAAAAGTAATATTAAATGTAAAGAGTAGACAAGAAACCGGAACCTCAGCATCTAAGAAGCTGAGAATGCGGGGTATTGCGCCTGCTGTGATTTACGCTAAGAATGAAAAGCCGGTTCAGGTGAGTGTTGACCAGAGAGAATTTATTAAATTTCTTCACAAGCATGGTGAAACCGCGATTATATCTCTACAGACAGAAGGCGATAGCAAGGATGAAACGGTAATAATCAAAGAGATCCAGTATGATACAGTTAAGTCAAGGGTTATGCATATCGATTTTCAGCGGATTAAGCTGGATGAGAAAATCCGCGTTCATATTCCGCTTGTAACAAAAGGCGACGCGGACGCGCCCGGGGTTAAAGAGGGCGGAAATCTTGAGCACATCTTAAGGGAAGTAGAAATTGAAAGTTTGCCTGGGAACATTCCTAAGGAAATTGCTGTAGATGTTTCAAATATGAAAATCGGTGACGTGATACATGTTAAGGAGTTACCGGTTAGCGTGGGCGTTGAAATACTCAACGATCCTGACCAGGCAGCTGTTCTGATTAAATTTGAAGCAGAAGAAAAGGCGGAAGAAAAGATTGAAGAAGGTGCTGCTGAACCGGAGATAATAAAGAAGGGTAAAACAGAAGGAGGAGAAGAAGCAGCTAAATAATGACCTTAGGTTTTTGGTTTAAGGGATTTTAGATTTTCTGTAATTTACTAAAAACTGATAGCTGATAAGCGCGAATGAAGCTGATTGTTGGATTGGGCAACCCCGGCCTTTATTATAAAAATACTAAGCACAACGCCGGGTTCTGGGTTGTGGACAAAGTGGCCAGGCTTTTAAAGGGAACATTTAATAGGCGCAAGTTTAATGCCCATTGGGCACAAGGTAAGCATAAAAATAGATCATTTATTATAATTAAGCCGCTCACCTTTATGAATCTGAGCGGAAGCACTGTAAAAAACTTCGCGGACTATTTTAAAGTAACACACGAGGATATTTTAATTATATTTGATGATATAAGCCTAAAACTCGGAGATATACGGCTCAAGGCTCAGGGCGGTGCCGGAGGCCACAAGGGAATGCGTTCTGTTATCGACGCGTTTGGAACAAATAATTTTGCCCGGTTGCGGTTTGGAATATATACTCAAAAAGCTCATAAAGATTTATCTCAATATGTATTAAGTGCTTTTAAGGAGAAAGAAGATGTGATGATCAGGGATAAAACATTAGATTTGGCAGCAGAGGCAGTTTTAGATTGGTTTGATAAAGATATAAATTTTGCAATGAACAGACACAATGAAAGAAGGAGGGAAATTTCTAATCATGAATAATTATGAAGCAGTCTTTATTTTTATGGCTAATCTTGATAATGATGCACAGGAAAAGCTGGTTAATGAGATTAAGGGAATTATTACAAAGCTCAAAGGAGAGGTTGAACAGGTGCAAAGCTGGGGTAAACGAAAGTTTACTTTTCTAATCAAAAAACAAAGTGAGGGTATCTACTGCCTGGTTTTATTTAAATTGTCAGCCACTGTTGTTGAAAAAATAGAAAATATTTTTAAACTTAATGATTCAATACTAAGGGTATTAATTGTAAGGCGAGAATCTTAAGGAGGGGGAAATGGCTAATTTAAATAAAGTTTTACTTATGGGTAATTTGACCCGGGATCCTGAATTGCGTTATGCTCCTAATGGAACAGCGGTTACTACTTTTAGTCTAGCCATGGGCAGGGTTTTCAACAGTGCTGCAGGCGAAAAAAAAGAAGATGTGTGTTATGTGCGGGTAGTTTGCTGGGCAAAATTGGCTCAAATTTGCGGTGAATATCTTTTTAAAGGAAGGCCTGTATTTGTGGAAGGCAGATTGCAGAGCCGTTCCTGGCAGGCACAAGATGGATCCAAACGTAATACCCTTGAGGTTATCGCTCAGAACGTGCAGTTCCTGGGAAAAGGAAAGCCTCAGGATCAGCAGACAAAAGAATTTAAAGCAGAGGCACCGGGTGAGGATATAGTTGAGGGAATGGAAGGCCTTGATAATTTCTCTCTTGAGGGTAAACAGGATGAACAGGTACCGTTTTAAAAACGATCATTTAAATTTAACGAGGAGTGATAGCTAAATGAAGATTAAAATGAACAGCAAGAGCCTGAGAAAACCGAAAAAAAATTTTAAGAAAACCGGGTTTTTTAAAAAAAGAGTATGTCGTTTTTGTACAGATAAGGTTGAGGCGATTGATTATAAAGATGTAAATCGCTTGATAAAATTTGTTACAGAAAGAGGAAAGATTGTTCCTTCCAGGGTTAGCGGAACATGTGCCAAGCATCAGCGAAAGCTTGCTCAGGCGATAAAAAGAGCCCGCTATCTTGCGTTATTACCGTACACCGGTGAATAAATAAAATTAAATCTGCGGGATTCCGCTCAGAAACCCCGGGCTTTCCCCGTGGAATGCAAAGCATTCCCGGGACTAAGCCCTCGAAATTTCTGCAAAATTTCAGAGGGAGCCTGGGTGAGTTTCATATCCACAGATAAAAACAGGGAGTTAATGTAATGAAAGTAGTGCTAAAAGTTAAGGTTAATAAACTCGGAGAAACAGGTGATGTTATTGAGGTAGCATCTGGTTATGCCCGAAATTATTTGATCCCTCAGGGTAAGGCATTGGAAGCAAATAAGCGCAATCTTAAGCTTTTCGAGGATTATAAACGCGTTGCGCAAAAAAAACAGGAACAGGAAAAGAAGCTGGCTGAAGAAATTGCCCATAAGATTGAGCATGCATCATGTACAATCGTTATGCAGGCAAGGGATGATCAGCTTTACGGGGCAGTAACAAATGCGGATATTGCCAAAGCGCTGCAGCAGGAAGGTATTCAGGTGGATAAAAAGGATATTTTACTGGAAGAGCCGATCAAGGCTCTGGGTGTATACCAGATTCCTGTAAAATTACATCCGGAAGTTAAACAGCAGGTTAAAGTATGGGTGGTAAAAGAATAAATAAAAATAAGGAAACACCGCGGCCATTAGAATCAACTCTGATGGATAAGGTTCCTCCTCAAAATATTGAAGCAGAAATGGCTGTGCTTGGTTCAATATTGCTTGATGAAGAGGCGATTTCTGATGTGATTGAATTGCTGGAGGAAAATTCTTTTTATAAGGACAGCCATAGAAAAATATTCGCGGCAATGCTATGTCTTTATAATGAAAGCAAGCCGGTTGATTTGATCACATTGACCGAGCAGCTGCGAAAGGATGTTAATTTAGAGAGGGTTGGAGGAGCAAGCTATATTACAGAACTTGTCAATGTTGTTCCTACCTCAGGTGCTGTTTTACATCATGCCAGAATTGTTAAAGAAAAAGCTGTCTTGCGCGAGTTGATCTCCACGGCTACAAGGATTGTTAGTGAGGGATTCGAGCCGGATCAGGATGTTGATGCTTTACTGGATAGGGCAGAAAAGGAGATTTTTGAGATCTCCGGATCTAAGATTAAAAGCGGCTTTGTATCGGTTAAAGAGTTAATAAAGAGCAGCATCGAAACAATTGAAAAATTATATCAAAGAAAAACACAGGTAACGGGTATTCCGACCGGATATCAGGATTTAGATGAGATAACTGCAGGGTTACAGCCGGCTGACCTTATTATTGTTGCCGGACGCCCCTCAATGGGAAAAAGCGCCCTTATGTGCGGATTTGCTGAACACGCGGCAGTGATCGAGAAGATTCCTACAGCAATTTTTAGTTTGGAAATGTCCAAGGAGCAGCTGATGCAACGAATTCTTTGCTCACATGCCAGAGTAGATATGCAGGCGGTGCGTACGGGGTTTTTATCACAGGAACACTGGGGAAAGCTGGTAAATGCCGCGGGGAAGATTGCGCCTGTGCCGCTTTATATTGATGATACCCCAGGCATGAATATTTTGGAGATCAGGGCAAAAGCGCGGCGTTTAAAAGCACAATTTAATATTGGATTATTAATATTGGATTATTTGCAGTTAATGCAGGCGGCGGGCTACAGAAGTGAAAGCAGGCAGCAGGAAATATCGGATATCTCAAGATCATTGAAATCATTGGCACGTGAATTGAATGTACCGATTGTGGTTATAAGCCAGTTGTCACGGGCTACAGAACAACGTGAAGGTTATAAGCCCAGGCTTTCTGATTTGAGAGACTCAGGTGCTATTGAGCAGGATGCCGACGTGGTAATGCTGCTTTTTAGAGAGGAATATTATGCCCCAACAGAGCAGAACAGAGGCTTGGCTGATGTTATTATAGCTAAGCAGAGAAATGGGCCGGTAGGCACTAAAAAATTAACTTTCCTGAAAGAATTCAGCAGATTCGAAAGCTGCACACAAAGAGAAGAGTGATTAATGAAAATAAAAAAAATACTGATTTTGGCTGCAATATTGGTTATTAGTTTGTCCGGGGCTGTTCGCGCTCAAGGTGCTAAGCGGTTGGTAAAAGAAATCGAGGTCATCAACAATAAGGTGGTTTCCCAGCAGAGTATTCTTTCTAAACTGCAAACTAAACAAGAAACGGAATATTCACCTGTTACTTTAAGCGATGATATAAAACGTCTTTATGCTACCGGGCTCTTCAGCGATGTAAGTGCTGATATCCTGGATATGGATAACGGAGTAAAGGTGGTATTTAAGGTGCAGGAAAAGCCTGTTCTCAAGGAGATTAAATTCAGAGGTAACCGCAGGATTAAAACAAGAAAGCTTTTTAAGGAAATAAAGATAAAAAAGGAAGAAATATTCGATAAGTTTAAGCTGAAAGAAGATATGGAAAATTTAAAAAATCTCTATGCTAAAAAGGGATATTCTCTTGTTGAAGTTAAATATGATGTCGAGGAAAAAGATAACAAAGTAGTAGTTACAATAGACGTTTTTGAGGGAGAAAGGATCTGTATACGAAAGATAAGTTTTCAGGGCAACGACTCCTATAATGATAAAAGAATTATGAAGCTGATCAAAACTAAAAGAAAAACATGGCTTAATTCCGGCTTTTTTAAGAAGGATGTTTTAGCTGAAGATACTGATAGAATAATGGGTTTTTATCACTTTGAAGGATTTATTGATGTGCAGGTTTCCACAAATATAACTTATCATGAGAAAAAACCCTGGATGTTTATTGTTTTTGAAATTAAAGAGGGCAAGCAATATAAAGTGGGGAATGTTGATGTTTACGGCAATAGCGTATTTTCAAAAGAGCAGTTAAGAGAAGGATTAAAATTATTCAGCAAAGAGATTTATACTGAAGGCAAACTACGCGCCGATACGGCTAAGATACAAAGCGATTATTTTGATGAAGGTTATATCGCGGCTTCTGTTAAGGCCGATACAGTGCTTAATTCTCAAACCGGAAATGTTGATATTAATTATGGCGTTAGTGAAGGAGAGGTTGCCTATGTAGATAAAATCAACCTCAGCGGAAATACACGGACAAAGGATGTAGTGCTGCGAAGGGAAATGAGATTATTTCCAGGCGACAGGTATAATGGAGATAAATTAAGGAGAAGCCGCCAGAGAATTCAGAATTTAGGTTTTTTTGAAGAAGTGACTTTTGACACAAAAGAAGAAATAACGACTTTACCGGATAAATATGACCTGGATATCTTTGTAAAGGAAAGTAAAACCGGTGAGTTTAGTTTTGGAGCAGGATACAGCTCTTTAGACCAGTTTATCGGATTTATTAATCTTTCCCAAAAAAATTTCGATCTTTTTAATTTTCCAGGATTTGCCGGTGCAGGCCAGACACTGGGGATCAATATGGAAATTGGTTCAGCGAGAAAGGATTATGAGCTTACTTTTATCGAACCCTGGTTTTTAGGATATCCTGTAAGTACGGGGTTTAGCCTGTACAGCCGTTCAAGGTACTGGGATAAATACGATGAAAAGCGCACAGGAGGCAATGTTTTTTTAGGCCGCGAATTTGGTGAATACTGGATGGGAAGAATAACCTATCGTTATGAAGGAGTTCGTCTTAGCGATATGGCCGGAGATACAAGTGCTGATGTTGCGAAGGAAGAGGGAAAGAATTTCATCAGCAGTTTAAAAACATCTGTCACCTATGACACTCGAGACAACAAGTTTAATCCCTCAAAAGGTTTTTACAATATTCTTTCTTGTGAATATGCAGGAGGAATACTTGAAGGGGATAAGGATTTTATAAAGTATGAAACCTTAAATTATAAGTATTTGCCGCTAGGGCAAAAAGCAGTCCTGGAGTTAGGCCTGCGGCTGGGAATGGTAGAGGCATTTGACGATTCAGTGTATGTGCCTGTTTATGAGCGTTTTTATGCCGGCGGCGCAAATACAATCAGGGGTTATAAAGAAAGGAGAGTCGGGCCTGAAGGTGAATTCGGCGACCCTATCGGAGGCAGATTAAGAGGGATATTTAATGCTGAATACATATATCAGCTTACCCCAGGCTTAAAATGGGCATTTTTTTACGATAACGGAAATGTCTGGGCAACCCATGGGGATTTTGTCTGGGGCAATCTGAAGCTCAGATCAAGCATAGGCTCAGGAATTCGGGTAAAAACACCGCTTGGGCCTATTAAACTGGATTATGGATACGCTCTTGATCCCAAGGAAGGGGATGCTGCGGGGAGATTCCATTTCTCTATGAGTCAGCAATTTTAGGCTCTTATTTTGGCTTTAATTCCGGGGGATCCCTAACTCCTGAATAGAATTATAGAAGGGAAGATAGAGGTAGTAATAGCAAGTATTTAGAGAAATCCGCAAGTACAATTCCCCCTATCTGTTTGATAAGCAAAGGAAAAGTGTTTTCTATCCAGAAATTGGGTCCAGGAATTGGGGGAGATTAATACAATTGACAAATTTTCGCAATATGGTACAATTAAAAATAATTAACTAATAAGGAGGCGAAACATGAAAAAACTTACAATTTTGGTGGTCTTGTTGGTATCAATACTAGTCGTTCAAAATATTGCTTTCGCGGAAAGTTCTAATATAGCATATATTACATTAGGACGGATTTTTGAGGAGTATAAGAAAGTTGCTGATTCTAACAAGGAAATCGATAAAGTAAAGGAAGATATTAAGAAAGTTATTGAGGAAATAAACAAGCTCAAAGAGGGGTATGACACTCTCAGCCTGGAGGCGCAGGAAGAAAGAAAGAATCAGATGCTTGCAAAGCAGGAGGAAATACGCAACCGTACATTTGAGGTCCGCAAGGATGAGGATCGGATACTGAGAGAGATATTGAAGGATATTGAAAATGTTTCCATGGAACTGAGAAAGAAGAAGAAACTAACTTATATTATTGATGACAGGCTCATTATTGACGGCCCTAAGGAAATGGACTTGACTGATGAGGTTTCTAAGATACTTAATGAACGCTACGAAAAGTAGAAGTTAAAGGAATAATAATGAAAAAAACCTTAAAAGAAATAGCGCAACTTATTGATGGATCAATAGTTGGCGATGAAAATGTTGAGATTCGCGGTGTATGCGGTATTAAAGAGGCAAAGCAGGGAGATATAACGTTTATCGCTAATCCTAAATACATTTCCTTAATGAATAATACCAATGCTTCGGCGATTATTACAACTCCTGATGTGAAAAATGCACCCAAACCGCTTATTTTAGCTGAGAATCCATCGCTTGCATTTGCTAAATTGCTTTCGTTGGTTTCTCCTGATGAAACAGTTCGCTACGTGGGAGTACACCCTACGGCAGTTATTGGCAAGAACGTTAGTTTCGGAGGAAATGTTTCTGTACAACCCTATGTGGTTATTGAAGATAATGTTGAAATAGGCAATAATACTATGATAGGCGCTGGGGTTTTTATTGGAAATCACACCAAGATAGGTAAGGATACAGTTATTTATCCCCATGTCAGTATTAGAGAGAAAGTTATTATCGGTGACAGGGTTATTATTCATAGTGGAACTGTTATTGGAAGTGATGGCTTTGGTTTTGCCACAGTAAAAGGACTGCATCATAAAATACCTCAGATTGGTACGGTAATTATTGAGGATGATGTGGAAATCGGTTCTAATGTGACTATTGATAGGGCTCGTTTTGACAAAACATTAATTAAGCACGGGACTAAAATTGATAATTTGGTTC
>JAKLQT010000223.1 GCA_022013205.1 Candidatus Omnitrophota bacterium
GAAATGTTTTTTTACGCTTTATGTTGTTTTTTCTTCTCTATCCTCGAATTTAACGCCTAAAGAAGCGCGAAGAATTTTAGGTTCTTAATTGCTGAAGAAATTTTATAGCATTAGGCAGGATTACTCTGCGAAGAAGTTAATCCTTCAGGACTTTTTCAAAGCAACAATAGTTTCCCCGACAATTTCATCTATAAGCTCTTTCACAGAGACTATTTTATTTATTCTGTAAACATTACTTCCGGCAAAAACAACCGCGTCATCAATCTTCCCTGTTACAGCATTGAACAAGGCTTTTGCTATGCAATAAGGAGCAGATGATGGATCACAGGTTTTAAGACAACGATAATTACACCTGAATGCTTCTCTTTTGCCTTCTACAACTCGTTTGATCAACGATGTTTTTAACGACCTTCCAGGCAAGCCCACAGGGCTTTTAATAATTACAATGTCTTCCTTCCTGGCATCAAGATAGAGCTTTTTAAACTCATCGGGAACCGAGCACTCATGTGTAGCTACAAAGCGCGTAGCTATTTGCACCGCCTTTACACCCAGCTTGAAAAATCGGGCCGCATCTTTTCCATCAAATATTCCACCAGCAGCGATAACCGGAATTTGCCTCTTATATTCCTTTTCATACTCGCATACAACTTTAAGCACATCAATAACCAGTAATTCAAGCATATTATCTTTTGGCGGGGTCAATTCTTCAAATTGAAACCCCAAATGCCCCCCGGCAAGCGGGCCTTCGACAACTATAGCATCCGGAAAACGATCATATCGTTTTTTCCAGGCTTTTAATATTACTGCTGCCGCCCGGGCAGATGAGACAATAGGGATTATTTTAACGGAATATCCTTCTACGTATTCGGGTAA
Organism: Candidatus Omnitrophota bacterium; assembly: GCA_022013205.1. Lineage (GTDB taxonomy): Bacteria > Omnitrophota > Gorgyraeia > B26-G9 > B26-G9 > JAGLQQ01. The sequence goes on from JAKLQT010000223.1 coordinate 874, forward strand.
TTTTAAAGGAAGCCCTGCTCCGGAAACAAGAAAGTCGGCTTTTTCTTCTGCTACTACCTGCACCAAGTCTTCATAATTTGATACCGCAACAAGAATATTTGCTCCAATAATTCCTTTGGTTATTTTTTTTGCTTTGCGAATTTCGCTTTGCAGTCCTTTTCTTGAAGCTTTAACAAAGTCTGTTTCATTCTCCTGAGATCCATAACCAAGCCCAACGCTGGCTATTGTACCTGCTCCACCGCAATTTGCAACCGCACTAGCTAAAGAAGCTGTTGAAATAGCAACTCCCATCCCCCCTTGAATTATCGGGACCTTTATTTCCAAGCCACCAAGCATAAGAGGTTTCAATTCATTACTCATACTATTCCTATCTTTCTTTTTGTTTACCGATCGCTAATAAACAACAACATTTAGGTTTCAATAACACATTTCTTTTGGGGTGGATGATGGGATTCGAACCCACGGCCCCAAGAACCACAATCTTGTGCTCTAACCAACTGAGCTACACCCACCATATAGAAGTTATAAATTATAAATATAAATTAAAAGTTAAAAAGCAATATGGCAGTTCTTTTTTTACTTTTTACTTAGTTGGCGTCCCTGGGGCGATTCGAACACCCGGCCCACTGCTTAGAAGGCAGTTGCTCTATCCAACTGAGCTACAGGGACCCCGTAATAATACAAAAGTTAAACGGCCAAAGCATAAAATCAATTTAACCCTTAAGCCCCAATCCCCATACTCAAGTCCCATCAAGTGGTCGGGGCAGGTGGATTCGAACCACCGACCTCTTGGTCCCAAACCAAGCGCTCTAAGCCAAGCTGAGCCATGCCCCGAATCATTTACAACGCTTAGATGATATTTTAATATTACAAAAGTGTAGAGAAATGGTCAATAATTCTCTACACTTTTCAGAAACTAATCGCCCATTATTTATATTGCTTTAGTTTTTTCTCCTACTTTTTTTCCTGCTTAGCCGTTTTTACAATACTTAAGGAAACAAGCGTATTTTTTTCTTTTCCCTTCTTGTCTGTCTCCTTTCGAAAAGTTGCCAGAACCGTCGCCTCACTCTTTAGTTCTTTAAGGGAAACCTTTATAGACTCACCTTCACTGGTTTTAAGCACTATGGTTGATTCTCCTCTCGTCTTAAAATCGACATACTCAACTTTTCCCACCGCACCATATACATTTTGAGTCTTCGTCCCTAAAGTAAGCACAGAGGATGACGCGGTTTTTTCTTCAGCAAACAGACTCGCCCCCTGCGTAACCACGAACAATAAAGCAAGGATTAAAATTATTACGCATAAATTTTTCCTCATTTTTCCCTCCTCGATAATGCTAAAAGTTCATTTAATTATAACATTGTTTAATAGTAACGTCAAGAAATTAGGATATTAAGTTTAGGATATTAAGTTTTCCACCTCAACAAAGGTTCTTTCTTGTTTAAAATGAACGCTTCCAGAACAGCTTGAGACGTTCATCGTCCGGATCCACCTTTATATCCACTTTGTAACGGTTCAGATAGGGGTCATCAAGCTTATTAAGCCATTCAAAATAGTCAACTCCCTTATCCAGCAATTCTGAGAACTGGGGGATATAATATTCATTAATTGTAAGCCTTACTGTTTCCGGTGTTATCTTTTTTTTATCAGGGTATTTATCATCTTTATGTTCTTCCTTATTGATTGTTTTATTCCAGTCAGATGTTACATAGCTCTTTTTTGAAAGCTCTTTCTGTCCTGTGTCAAAAGCCTGCAAACAATCCACCCTCACAAAATAAAGGGAAAAAAGTGCGCTGATAATAAAGGCTGCGCATTTAACTTTAATTTTTCTTTTAAATTTAACTATTTTCATAACAATAACTTGGATGTACAATGCTTCGCCTGAGCCATTACCTTCTTTGCCGTGTGACCTCATAGCAAAATATCGCTGTTGCTACCGCCGCGTTAAGTGAAAGCCTGGCTCCCGGCATAGGCAAAGTAACCTTAAAATCCAAATGCGCTATTACCCCCGGACGAATCCCCTTATCCTCTGAGCCGATAACCAGGCAAAGTGGAAATTGAAATTTAAAATCAGCAATATTCTCTCCTTCGTCAACTACCGTCCCGGCCACCCAGTAGCCCGCATCTTTAACCTGTTTGAGTACAGGTATCAAATTTGTAACCTGAATTACCGGGATATAATTTTCTCCTCCGCAAGCAACTTTTAAAACCGTCTCATTTATACTTACAGATCTGTGCTTGGGAATTATCAGCGCAAATCTGCCAAAACACGCGGAAGTTCTTAAAATAGAACCCAGATTCTGCGGGTCAGTAATATTACTCAGAGCAATCAGCGTTATTTTATTCTCATCAGGCAATTGTAAAATTTGCTGTAAGTCGTGATAAAGAAACTCTTGCGTTTCCGCTATAACCCCTTGATCATTTACATTCTTTGAGATCGACATGAATTCCTTATCTGGAAGGGCAATATGCGCGATATTATTTCGCAGTGCTAATTCTTTAATAACCTTATTGTTTACGCTTTGATTACAAATTATTTTTTTAATGGTTTCAGGGTAAACCTTTAACCTCTCAAGAATCTGGTTTTTACCATAAAGCCTGATCATGAAATTTCCCCTTTAAAATACCCTTAAACCAATAATTACTTGAATTACCTGTTATTATCTTAATACAGGCAGGATAAGCTGCGCAACTTTAAAATATATTATTAACCCGATAACATCAACAAAACTTGTCGTGATCGGCCCGGCAAGCACAGCAGGATCAAAGCCCATTTTTTTTGAAAGAAAAGGCAAAGAAATACCCGTACATATCGCAAGCAAAACGATCAGAAACATAGTCAAGCCTACCACTAATCCGATTAACGGGTCACTCTGCAGTAATAAAGCTCTTGTAAACGCCACTAGCCCCACTATAAGCCCCATAACCAATGCGGCAAAAAGCTCAAGTTTAAACACCCTCTTCAGATTATTAAAGCTAACATCTCCGGTAGCTAAACCGCGAATAACCGTAATTGAACTCTGTGTTCCCGCGTTTCCTCCGGTACCCAGCAGCATCGGGATAAAAAAGACCAGCGCCACCACACTGCTTAAAGAATTTTGAAAAGTCTTAAGAACTGTTCCTGTTAAGAAATCAAATATAAGCAGGAAAACAAGCCAGCCTGCCCGGCGGCTGATAAGCTCCTTAACTGTAGCTGTAGCATAACTTATCATTTTACCTTCTCCGGGAGTCATCTTACCAACTTCGTAAATCTCCTTTGTCGCTTCCCGGTCAATAACATCAACAATATCGTCAATAGTAATTACGCCGATCAATTCATCTTTTTCATCCACCACCGGAGCGGCAATAAGGTCATAACGTTTAAAACTCTGAGCAACCTCTTCATCAGGAGAATACTCATTGATTTTTATAAAATCAGTGTTCTCCATCAGAGCTTCGATCAGCATATCCGACGGCGCTTTGATCAGATCCTGCAATTCCACTACCCCGATTAATCTATGCCCGGTATCAGTAACGTATATTGAGCTGATATCAAGATCATCGTCAAAGCTTAACGTATCCTGCAGCTTTAAAATTGCCCCGCGTGCCGTTATTTCCTTGCGCAGTTCAATATAGTCCGTTGTCATGATCGCGCCCGCAGTTCCCTCATCGTAAGTCATCAACTCTCTTACATCTTCAACCTCTTCCTTTTCCATTAATTTAAAAAACTTTTTTATTACTTTAGGCGTCAGATCTTTAAAAAGTTTAGCACGCTCATCCGGAGCCATTTCGTTTAAAACCTGCGAAACCTCGGCATTATCAAGGTTATCCAGAAGGAAGGACTGGTCTTCAAATTTAAGCACCTCAAATAATTCACCGGCCAAAGAAGTCCTCAAAAGTTTAAAGATAAGGATCTTTTCCTGGTGCGAGAAATTATGCCAGCGCTCGGCAATATCTATTGCCGGGATCTTTGAAATAAGAGATTTTACATCGGAAAAGCTCTTATTATTCAGCAGTGCCCTGATCTCCGGCACAAACAGCGCCGTCATGCTTAATGATTTCCGCTGGTTCTTTTTCGTCATCTTGGGTTTTCCAGTATATTAAAATTCATTTTCAAGAAAATACTTATATTGATCATACATTAATCAAGCAGCCTGAGTCAAAATGATTTTCGACAACCACGCAGATTAATACCGGGAAAAAACATAAAATAATTAATGATGTTTCTCCGTTACCTGCTTTGCTGTCCACTGCAGTTTACCCAGAACAGCCTGAGCAACATTAGTTAAATGATCGCCAATTTTTTCGAAATTACTAATCAAATCAAGAAAAATGATTCCGGAAAGAACCTGGCATTGCCCGATGGACAAACGGTTTATATGATTATCCCGCAGCTTCTGCGTAAACTTATCAACTTTCTCTTCCAAATTCAACACCTTTTGGGCATCTTCAATGCTGTCATTATCCAGGGAACTGATAGTAAATTTGGCCATGTCATCTACGAGAGAAAACATCTCCTTCAGCTCCGTTTCCGCTTCTTTAGAAAAAGGAAAACCAGAAGCGATTTTTCTTTGGGCAAGCTCCATGATATTTTCGCAATGGTCACCCATTCTCTCAATATCATTCACACTATGTAGTAAAGAAGGTATTTTACTCGCAATTTCAGGTGATATTTCCTTTTGCATAAGCTCCATAAGATAATTAGTTACCGCTTCCTGCAGATTGTCTAATGCTGCTTCTTTTTTAGGAACAAGTCCTAATACCTTAACATTTTCCTTAAAAAATCCCACCATCGCATCACTCATCATGCCGCGGGCAAGATTAGTCATACGCACAACTTCCTTGATCGCAGCATCAAAAGCAACAAGCGGGGTATATAGAAGATGTTTTTCTAGAAATTGCGGCTGTGTATCAATAATTGTGTCTTTGCCGGGTAAAACTTTTGTTACAACCTTTGCGTAAACTGAAGCAAACGGGGCCAAAACTATTGTACCTAGTACATTAAATAATGTATGCGCATTAGCCACCTGTCTTGCAATATCACCTGACGTCATCGCGATAATCCTGTAATAAAACGGCAATGTCGGCAAAAACAAGAGCGTTATCATAATATTAAATAAAACATGGGCAAGCGCCGCTCTTTTTGCAGAGATCGTTGTTCCCAAAGAAGCGAGCATTGCCGTGACACATGTACCGATATTACAGCCGAATATAAGCGGTATGGCACCTTGTAAATCAAATAGCCCTAAAGAGGCCAGCGTAATAATCATACCTGTGGTAACGCTTGAACTTTGGAACAACGCTGTTATAGATGCGCCGATCAAAATACCCAAAAAAGGATTCTTACTAAACTCAACAAAAATATTCTGTATGACCGGATCACCCGCAAAGGGCTTTATCATCGAAGTCATTATTTTTAAGCCCAGGAAAAGGATACCAAACCCCAGACAGAAAAGGCCAAAAAACTTCCAGAATCTTTTTGGTGAAAATAAATAAAGGCACGCGCCAATAGCAATCGCCGGCAGCGCAAATGCCGTTAGTTTAAAAGCAATTATCTGAGCAGTTATGGTTGTACCGATATTAGCGCCGAATATAACCCCTATTGCCTGCGTTAGAGTCATAAGCCCCGCATTAACAAAACCTACAACCATTACCGTTGTTGCTGAAGAGCTTTGGATAATAGCAGTAATTCCGGCACCAAGTAATGTTCCTGATAAGGTATTTTTTGTAAGGGCTTTAAGCAAACGCCTCAGCCTGTCTCCGGCAGCATTTTGCAGCCCCTCCCCCATCAAATGAATACCGTAAATAAAAAGCCCTAACCCTCCGACAATACTAAAAATCAACTCACTTACCATTAAATCCTCCCTAAAAAACCATATTTTACAAAAGCTCCGATTCTACTTTACTGATCACATTTTCAATTTCCGATACAACATCATCGGATAAAAAATTATTTATTTTTATTTCCTTCTTTATTGAATTAAGCGCTCCGAGCATTCTTCGCAAATAAGTTATGCGCCTTTGCCTGTGTGTTTCCTCGGGGCTGCTCTCCGGACGCAAAGACTTAATCATCGCTTTGTATACATCCTTTACATCTTTGTCCGCCTTGCCTTCCTCAAAAACATGTCGTTTCATTTTTTCATAATCGGCAATACTCAGATCCTTATTTGTCTTTACCTGGCGCAGTGTATTTACCGCCTCATAAGAAGGCAGCTGCGGGCTGTTCGCTGATTCCAGATAATCTTTCTTTATAAATTGCGGTTCTTCCTGCTCAAGGAAATAATACGACCTGAGTAATTTTAATCCTGTTTCCTTTCTAATGCCTATCTCTTTACTGCAATAAGCCTCAAAAGTCAGGTAATCCCATTCCTTATATAGTTTATCCTTATAAACAGCCACCAGATGCTGGCCAAGCTCAAGCCATGAAGACTTAAAGTTCTTAGCACATTTTAAAATCTCATAACGAAAACTGCCCTGTTCAATTTTGTCCATGCTACTTTGAATTCTATCAAGCGATTTTGTTGTTTTGTACATTTTTCTACTTTCTCAGCTGTTTTAAAATGATTATTCAAGCGTTAGCTCAATTAGCCCGCTCATTTCCCCAGTCGAAAAAAGAGCTCATCCAAGTCTGCCCTGGCAGGTAGAAAAGAACTTTCAGCAGGCGTATTGTAACATAAAATACCCCGTATTTACAAGAAATTAAGAATCTGCTTTAACTTTCATAAATACAGGGTATTTTAACCTATTTTTATAAACTCTAAACAAGCCCTTCCTCACTCCTAGATCCTGGATACGATACGTTTTTTTACTCTATCGCCAGCCAATACCGCTAATTCATACCCCTGACGCTTTAAGGCCTTTATCATGCGCTGATAAGCTTGGTTAGCCGTCGTTCCTTCAGTAAGATTGTTCAGAGAAATGGCCGCGTAACCACGGCGATTAGCAATTTTGAAAATTCTCACTTTCATCGGCGAAATTTTTCTTAAAAGCTTTTTTACCATTTTTACTCTCCTTTTACTTTTTCTTTGTTTTTGCTTTCTTTTTTGTTTTTGGATCCACGTTCTTGCTTTTTCCCGCCTCTAATGCTTTTGCGATCTTAGTTAGCTTATTATTTAGCGCATTAATTTGCTTTTGAGATTGATCCAAAATACCCGCTGAAATCTGTTTCATCTTTTTCTCAAGATCTTTATCCAATTTTTTCGTACCCTGCAGTAAACGGCTAAGGACAGCTTTTTTATCCTCTGCTTGAATCTGCCCTTTTTTAATAAGCGCATCCACAAGCTTTTCCGCTTTTTCCTTTGTCAGATTCGCTAATCCCACTCCTGCTAAAACTATTTTTCCCAATATTTCAAACATTTCCTTTCCTCCCTTTCTTTAATTTAATGTTAAACAACAAATCCTATTTATTCTTTTTCTTTTGTCATGCTCACCAGCCCAGCCCCGGCTAAAATAATTTTCTCCAAAATCTCAAACATTTCTCACCCCCTTACAAAATTAATATCAAACTCTTGCATTAAATTCAAATTACGGTATGTGCCGCGAGATTTATTCCGCGCCTTATGATAGTTATACCGTCCCGGACACAATAATAATCCCCGTCACTGTTCGGCGCATTTCTTTTATCCGTAATATGGCAGAAATCACAAATATTAACATTTTTGTCAATTATCGCCCTCTCGATAGTCACCCCTTTGCCGATATGCGGATGCGTATTTACCTTTGCGGACGTATTATGATAATAATCATTTCCTATGATTATAGAGTCTTTAATCCTCGTATTTTCCATAATTTTACTTCTCAGGCCGATAATTGAGTTTTCAATATTTGCATTTTTGATCTGGCATCCATCGGCAATAATCGCATTTTTCAAGAAAGTCTCACTGATCTTGCTGGGAGGCAAAAAGCGGGCCCTGGTTACAATCCCGCAATCATCATCAAAAAGGTTAAATTCAGGATTATTAGCCAGCAAATCCATACTCGCCTCATAGTAGCTTTTGATTGTCCCGATATCCCGCCAATAATCTTTAAACTCGAATGTATATACTTTGTTCTTTTTCTTCAGCATCCAAGGCAGAATATGTGTACCGAAATCCGCAGCTTTCGTCCTGAGCAAAATATCAAAAAGAACATCTTTTTTAAAAAGATAAACTCCCATCGAAGCATAATACTGGCTAACCGGAGCCTTTGTTTTTTTCCCGCTTTTAGATTTAATTTTCAAGCGTTTAACGTTTAAAGGCTTTTCGATGATTCTCCTTAAGCGCCCAGAAGCAGTGCAATCAAGAACCCCCATTCTCGCAGCCTCATCCTCATTAACAAAAATAGAAGCAACCGTCGCATCAGCCTCCTTTTTTATATGAAAGCCGGCCATTTTGCGGTAATCCATTTTATACAGGTGATCACCGGAAAGAATAAGCACGTATTCCTGAGGCATATTGCGCAGGTGATTCAAAACACGGCGCACAGCATCCGCAGGCCCCTGAAACCATTCAGAGCTTTTGTGTGATTGTTCTGCTGAAAGTATCTCTACAAATCCTTTTGAAAAATTATCGAATCGATATGTATGCATTATGTGAGCATGCAAAGAGGCCGAAAGGAATTGAGTCAGAACGAAAATCTTATTAAAACCGGAATTTATGCAATTTGACACAGGGATGTCTATCAATCTATATTTACCGGCAAATCCGATAGCCGGTTTACTCCTCTCCAAAGTAAGCGGAAACAATCTTGTTCCTCTGCCGCCTCCGAGTATTAAAACTAAACAATCAGGAATATCCATTATTTTCTTTAACCTTTAAGTAATACTGCAATGCAAATAAATCCCATCCCCCAGCAATAAAATGAGAAGTAATGGAATTTAGCCCTTGCTACCATTTTAGATAAGACTGATAGAGCAAAATATCCGCTCAAGAAAGCCGCCAGAAATGATAACCCCAGTTCCAGATTACCTATTGAAAGTTCTCCCAGCCCATTTTTTAATTTATATATTGCCGCAGCTGCAATAGTCGGGATTGACAGAAGAAATGAAAACCGTGCTGCCAGTTCTTTATCAAGCCCTCTGAAAATGCCGCTTGAAATAGTAAGCCCGGAGCGGGAAATACCCGGAATGATCGCAACCGCCTGCGCAAGTCCGATAATAAGAGAATCGATAAGCGTCAGTTGTTTTTTCTTATCATGCGTTCCTTTTCCCTTGGTAAAAAACAATATGGTTCCGGTTGCAAAGAAACTAAGGGTTATTACCTGAAAAGAGCTGAACATCTCCTCGATATAGCGGTGAAAAAGTAACCCTATCAATACTGCCGGAATTATTGCGGCGATCACAAAAACAAATAGCCGTAGATATTCAAACTCACTCCAAACCTCTTTCAAACTGGTTCCTTTAACTACTTTATTAAAAGCAATGACCGATTCCTTGAGTATAGACAAGATGTCTTTTCTTAAGAAAACAATGACAGAGAACATAGTCGCTAAATGCAAAATAATATCAAAAGTAAGCAGCGGTTCTTTAAGCCCGATAATTTCCTGAAAAAAAACCAGATGTCCTGAGCTGGAAACAGGAAGAAACTCTGTTACTCCCTGTAGGCATGCTAAAAATAAATAACGCATCATATCTGTATTTTCCCCTTAAATATTCTCAAATCCTATTTATTTTATCACAGACAACTCAAACGGGCAAGACATTAAGAATAAGGGCGTAAGGGCATAAGATGTACATTATGAATGACGAATGATGAGTTATGAGTTAAGAAAAGCAGATTGGTTCATAGCCAATGGCTAATAACTCATAGGAAAAACTGGTTTATAAGAATATTTGCGATTTCATGTGTTTTCAGGAAGCATTTCATATCCTCCGGCATTGGCGTGCAAAACTTCATACGCTCTTGACTCTGAGGATGATTTATTTCTATGGAGTATGAATGCAACGCAGCCCTTTTGAATTTGACCGGCCAATCTTTAGCATATACAAAGCGCCTTTCACCTACAAGCGGATGCCCGTAATCCCTAAATTGTATTCTTATCTGATTCGTCCTTCCGGTTACCGGCTCAAGGCGCATTACACTAAAATCATCCGAGCTGAAAATTAATTTAAAATTTGTAACAGCCAGTTTGCTCATTTGGCAGCGCCTGTACGGCCAAGCGCCTTGTATATTACTTTTAATCACACCTTTCGCCCGTTTAATGCACCCGTGGACAAAAGCGATATAAGTCTTTTTTATTTTTCTCTGGCGGAATTGATCCATTATAATCTGTTGGTTATTCCTGCCTTTTGCAAAGACAATTACGCCAGATGTTTCTTTATCCAGGCGGTGGCAAGGCAAGGCATTGTCTCTTTGCATTTGCCGGTTCAAAAGAAAGCCCAGATCCTTTTCTTTTGCATCAGGTGCCGGCACACTAAGAATTCCGCTGCGTTTATTTACGATTATCAGAGCATCGTCCTCATATATAATCTGGATTGGGTTTTTATGCGTCATTAATATTCCCTGCCGCCTTTAATAGTTCTGTCAAATACGTAGCCATAGTTTTTTTTATTCTCACACAAAGCCGCTAAAATTATAGAATTCATGAAGGATATTACTTTGACACTACCCGTTTATCAACTCGGCCGAATAATAAAAAAGCCGGAATAAATAATTATTCCGGCCTATTTTTTTCAATTATCCCTGCCTTACTTGCCGGCAGCATCACCCGGATTTGTTCCTGCCTTGATTTCATCTGCGTTTGTCACCCCGTCAGCATCGCTGTCTAAATCATCAATTGTTTTAACCGCGTCAACATTTCTGCCCGCAGCCAAATAAGCCTTGCCGTATTCATTTAAAGCCTTGAAGTCCCCCTGCGGATGGCATACTGTACAGCCAACGGTAGCGTCAGTATGAACTTTTTGAACATTTTTAGCGTCTGGCATAGCAGCGAAAGAATAAGGTAAAAAACTAAGAACAATCATCGCTGCTAAAATAAAACGGAGATTTTTTGATTTAGTCAAGTCACCCTCCTTTTTGAATTTAAAAATACTATAATTTGTTTATAAAGTCAATCTTTTTTAAAATCATATTTCCCTGAGCAGTTTTTACCGGCAGAATAAAATTATGTGAGATTTTTAGGAGGAGTGACGAAAGTCAAGTCTTTTGCAGCCTGGAATCCCACCCCAAAGGCGGAAAACTTTTTTCATCCTGGCCTTAAGCCAATTTGAAATCTAAAATTTTAATCTTACTTCCCCGCCTTTGGGAATTCGCAACATCCTTGTTCTACAAATTTTAATCGGGATTTGGATCTATTATTCTTAATCAAAGTTGCTCCAGCAATTTGTTATTTTTTCTTTTTCTTAGCTACTGCCTTTTTTGCTGGTTTCTTAGCTACTGCCTTTTTTGCTACTTTCTTCTTTACTGCTTTTTTCTTTTTCACTACCAAAATATTCACCCCCTTTCCTATTAAATATTTACATCAGAAAATTGCTTCCCTGCTTCCCATACAATATCTTGGTGTGCCTAATTTATTCTACACAATATGGCCTCGTACTACATATTGTATTTACAATTTATAATATACAACATCATATACTATGATTTCAAGGAAAAAAATAAAAAAAATAAAATTTTTTTTATTTTGGTGAAGATTTTAGAATATTTTTTTAAAATGGCAGGGTTTACTATCTACTCTTTCCTTCTTTTATTTCAAAAGAAAGGATTATGGCTTCCGCTATTTCTTTCATAGGCATTCGTTTACTCATACTGGATTTTCTAAGCAGTTTATAAGCATCGCTCTCGGAAAAATTATTTTCACTCATTAATATCCCTTTTGCTCTTTCAACCTTTTTCCGGGTTTCAAGTTCTTCCTGTACAATTTTAGTTTTCACCATGAGTTCTGTGTTTTCAATTGCGACCGCTGCCTGATTTGCAACAGTACTTAAAAGTTTAATATCATTGTTACCGAATTTATAAAACTCAGTGGTATAGCAGTTAATAACACCAATAACTCTATTTTTTACCAGCATCGGTACGCTTAACATAGAAACCAGATTTTCTTTTTCGGCAAGTGTTTTCTCTTTGTAACTTTTATCTTTTAAAACATCAAGTATAACTGTGGGCTTTTTATTTTTTGCGACAAGCCCGATAATCCCCTCTCCGACTTTTATTTTTCTCTCCTTTATATATTCTCTGCTCATTGCCTGTGTTGCTTTAATTTTTAACGATTGCGTTTTTTCATCAAGAAGCCATAAAGAGCAAATCTTTGCTTGCATAACGTTTGCGGTTAAAGTAACAATAAGTTTCAGCATGTCTTCAAGATAAAGGTCACTTGTAATAGCTTTGCTTATTTTACTCAATGTATCAATATAGGACTTTAAAGAATTCTCTTTAATGTTCTCACCTGTTTAATATTATTTTTCCGCGCAAGCGCAGCTTGCTTTTTCTTTTGCGCAATCGGATCCAGGGTATTTGCCTGTCCAGCAGAAAAGGCAAAGCTTTTCCTTGGGTAATCCAATAGCCGCAACCATATCATCAACAGTCTGGTATTTTAGCGTATCAACCTCTAAATCTTCCGCTATCCAGTCTATCATTTTTTTATACTTCTGTGAAGCAGAGTCAGTATATTCACTCACATCTCTCAGATCATGCCCCTCAATAGATCTAATTGCTCTTCTTGCTACAAGTTCATTTATATCTCTGGTTGAAAGATTAAAACGGCAAGGGAACATGAGCGGCGGACATGCCGGACGAACATGTATTTCCCGAGCGCCTGATTCCTTTAGCTTCTTTATGGTGAAATTCTTCAGCTGGGTTCCCCTAACAATGGAATCATCACAAACCACAATTCGGTTTCCGTCTATTATATCCTTAATGGCTATCAATTTCATCTTGGCCACAAGATCTCTTTTTTCCTGTGAAGGCGGCGTATAGCTTCTTCCGTAGCCAGGTGTATATTTTACGAGCGGCCTTCTGTAGGGAGAGCCGCTTTCCATGGCATAGCCGATAGCATGCGCCGTACCTGAATCCGGAACGCCTGATACAACGTCCACCTTTATCTCTTTATCGCGACGAGCCAGATATCTTCCGCAGCGTTCTCTGACCACCTCGGTATTAATGCCTTCATAACTGGATGCCGGAAATCCGGTATACACCCACAAAAACGCGCAGATCTGATTAGCCTCGGTTGCCTGTCTTTTGGGCACCAGCCCTGATTCGCTAAGCAAGACTATTTCTCCGGGGCCAAGATACTTGGTTATTTTAAAATCATTATTTAAAAACGCACAGGTCTCAGTAGTTACGGCAAGCGTATCTTTGCGCTCACCCAACACAAGAGGAGTATATCCGTATCTATCACGCGCAGCGTAAACTCCGTCTTTATTGAGCAGTAAAAGCGAGCAGGAGCCTTTAATGCGCTCAAACATTTTTTCAATACCGTCGATTAGATTATCACCCTGATTAATAAGCTTAGCGACAAGTTCAGTTTCATTAACACCGCTTTTCCCTACTTCCGCAAAAGAAATTCCCTTTTGAAGGAGATCCTTTTCTATCTCTTGTGAATTCTCGATAAAACCATTGCTAACAATACAGAAAGGCCCGAATCTAGAGTGGACATAAATAGGTTGGACATTAGAGGCGCTAATAACCCCGATACCTTTGTTGCCTTTCATTTTCTGGTATTCATCAAAGAATTTTGACTTAAACTGCCCCTGGCTTATATTATGTATACGCCTGTAAAAATCTTCCCCCAATACAACAAGGCCGCCGTATTCAGTGCCTAAATGGGAGTGATAATCTGTGCCATAAAATAAATCCTGTATGCAGTTGCCTTTTGAAACAACTCCGAAAATACCGCTCATCTTTAACCTCCGTTTAAGTAAAAATAAATTGCCTTATGCTTTTTATCAGGACTGTGTTTTGCAGCAGTCCCATTCGGTTAAACTCACAACACAAAAAGCCTTTTTGTGGAAAAAACTGCTTCGCTTGTCAGGTCCACTCCCAGTTTTCTCAATCCTGCCTCATCACCTGAAGCAGGAATATGCGTTAGATGCATCTGGCAGCCGTTAAGCTCTTTTAATTTCTCCATTGCTGTCTGTGAAGTAGGATTGGTAGCAGCGCTTATACTTAAAGCGATCAAGGTTTCTTCAAGATCTAAGCTTACGGCCTTTTCATTTAAGATTTCTTTGTTTAATACCTTTATCGAACTTATTATATTCGGCGACAATAAATGGATTTTATCCGGTATCCCGGCCATCTGCTTTATTGCGTTTAAAATAAGGCTTGATGAGGCATGCATCATCGGCGAATTCCTGCCGCTGATTATTGTCCCGTCATTTAGCTCTAGTGCTGCCGCGCAGAAAACCCCCTCATGTCCTTTATTCTTTTTTTCTGCATCTTTGGCCTTATCCCTTGCAGGCTCTACGACCTTTCTGTCTTCCGGTTTTATATTAAGCTCTTTCATAATAAGCTCAACACGCTGCACTGTTTCTTTATCCACAAATCCAAGCATATATTCACAGGAGTAGCGAAAATACCTTCTGATAATTTCCTGTTTTGCCGCCTCCTGGACAGCCTCATCATCAATTATCCCGAATCCGGCGCGGTTGACCCCCATATCAGTAGGTGACTTATACATGGATTCTTTTTGGATTATTGTCTCAAGTATTCTCTTGAGCACGGGAAATATCTCAACATCACGGTTATAATTTACTGTCGATTCCTTGTATGCCTCAAGATGAAACGGATCGATAAGATTAAAATCCCGGATATCCGCGGTTGCCGCCTCATATGCGATATTAACCGGATGTTTAAGAGGGATACTCCATATCGGGAACGTCTCAAATTTCGCATAACCGCTTTTTATGCCTTTTTTATAGTCATGGTAGAACTGCGAAAGGCAAGTCGCGAGTTTCCCGCTTCCAGGCCCTGGGCCGGTTACGATTACCAGCGGATTCCTTGTTTTAATATATTCATTAGCACCATAGCCTTCCTCACTTACAATCTGGTCTACATCTGTAGGATAGCCTTTGGTAAATCTATGCGTATATACCTTGATATTTCTGCGTTCCAATTTATTTTTGAAAATTTTCGCGGCAGGCTGATTATCATATCGCGTAATTACAACAGCCCTGACATCCAGCTTCCATGATCTTATATCATCTATCATCTTCATAGCATCGGCGTCATAACTTATTCCGAAATCAGCCCGGACTTTTCTTCTTTCGATATCGCCTGAGTAAATACAAAGTATTATATCCGCTTTATCTTTTAATTTCTGCAAAAGCCTCATCTTCACATTAGGGTCAAACCCCGGCAGTACCCTCGCAGCATGATAATCAAAAAGCAGTTTTCCCCCGAATTCAAGGTACAATTTGCCGTCAAATTTTTCGACTCTTTCAAGAATAGCTTCTGTCTGTTCCTTTAAATATTTTTTGCTATCAAACCCTATTCTTTTAATCATTATCAATACCTTCCTTTTAAGCATTTTCTTAAAAAATTTATTTGGAATCTTCGTCGGATAATTACCGTTATGGGCAATCGCAATATTCCCGCGTTTCCTCACCGCGATGCTGTAAAGCATACAAACCCGGGTATGTGAGCCTTGCGGCATTTTTATGCCCTGTAATACAAAATACTCCGTACATTATTTTTCCGACTCCTGATTCTCTTCATAGTAACTCTGCAAAGCCTTAGGAGTAATGCTGGTTTTCTGCATTGCTTCTATAGCTCTCACACTGGCAGATGCCGCGGCCATCGAAGTTATATAGGGAATTTTCTGCTGTATAGCCATAATCCGGATATAGCTGTCGTCACTTTTTCCACTGCGCCCTACCGGTGTATTTATAATAAGATGAATCTCTTTGTTTTTCAGGGCATCGACAATATTAGGCCTGCCTTCATGCAGTTTTTTAACCGGGATACTGTCTATACCTTGTTCGCGCAAATATTTACTTGTTCCTTCTGTTGCATACACCTTTAGCCCTAATTCAGCAAGTTTGCGGGCAATAGGCAAAAGATTTTTCTTGTTTTTATCATCAACTGTCAAAAGGACTCCTCCTTCAATCGGCAGCCTGGCACCGGCAGCTTCTTCTGCTTTATAAAAAGCAAGATCAAAAGATTCGGCAATCCCCATAACCTCACCTGTTGCTCTCATTTCAGGGCCGAGCAGCGGGTCAACTTCCGGAAACATATTAAAAGGAAATACCGCTTCTTTAACACCTACATAAGAAATTTTTTTAGCCCTTAGTTCAGGGAAATCTTTGATCTTTTTTCCCAGCATCAATTGTGTTGCTATATTAGCGATAGGGAAACCCATAATCTTAGAAACTATAGGTACAGTACGTGAAGCTCTTGGATTTGCCTCTAGGATATATACTTTGTCCTCACAAATCGCGTATTGAATATTCATCAATCCTTTGACTTCAAGCTCTTTCGCGATCGCCTTTGTATATTTCTCTATAGTTTTAATATGTTTATCTTTTATTGAACAAGGCGGGATAGCACAGGCTGAATCACCGCTGTGAACTCCGGCAAGTTCAATATGCTCCATTATTGAAGCAACAAATGTGTCTTCTCCGTCACTTAGAGCATCAACTTCAGCTTCAATCGCGTTTTCAAGAAAACGATCAATAAGCATCGGGTGTTCAGGGCTGAGTTCTATTGCCTCATTAGCGTATTTTATTAACATTAATTCATCATAAACAATCTCCATGCCTCTGCCGCCCAAGACAAAAGAAGGCCTGACCATAAGCGGATATCCGAGATCATTCGCGATTTTAAGCGCTTCTTCCAAAGAACGTGCCGTACCGCTTTGCGGCTGAAGCACATTTAATTTGATCATCTTTTCTCTAAACTTTTCCCTGTCTTCCGCCAGAGCGATACTTTCCGGTGTTGTCCCCAGGATATTAACTCCATTATCTTTTAACTCCTGCGCGATATTCAAAGGGGTCTGTCCGCCAAACTGAACGATAACACCTTGCGGTTTTTCTTTTTCATATATAGAGAGAACTTCTTCCACCGTTAAGGGTTCAAAATATAATTTATCGGAAGTGTCATAATCAGTAGAAACAGTCTCCGGATTACAGTTGACCATAATTGACTCATATCCTGCATCACGCAGCGCGAATGCCGCGTGCACACAGGTATAATCAAATTCAATCCCCTGCCCGATACGGTTAGGCCCGCCGCCTAAAATCATGATTTTTTTATTTATTGAAACAGGCACCGAATCTTCCGCGTTATAGGTAGAATAATAATACGCGGCATTATCAACTCCGCTGACAGGAACCGCCTCATAACACTCTTTTACCCCAAGTTTTATCCGCCTGTTTCTTACCTGCTTTTCTTCAACGCCAAAAAGATTTGCTATATATTTATCACCAAAACCCCATTGCTTAGCCTTCAGCAACTTCCCATCCGTCAATTTCTTCCAACCAACCGCTATAATTTCTTCTTCCAGATCAACAAGGTCTTTCATCTCCTGTATAAAATAACTATTTATATACGTCATCTTATTTAATTCATCAACACTCAGGCCTTTACGCAGTGCTTCATACATAATGAAGATACGTTCACTTGTTGGGTTGGCTAACTTTTCTTTTAAACGGTCAAGCGGAAGGGATTTAAAGTTTTTCGCTCCTCCCAAGCCATACCTCTTGATCTCCAGAGATCTTATCGCTTTTTGAAAGGCCTCCTTAAATGTTTTACCAATGCTCATCACTTCGCCTACTGCCTTCATCTGCGTACCCAGAATATCTAACGCCTGAGGGAATTTTTCAAATGCCCAGCGTGCGAATTTTATAACCACATATTCTCCGCTGGGTTCATATTTCTCCAGCGTCCCTTTCCTCCAGTAAGGCATCTCATCCATAGTCAAGCCTATGGCAAGTTTTGTTGATATACGAGCAATAGGAAAACCTGTTGCCTTTGAAGCCAGGGCAGATGAACGCGAAGTCCTGGGATTAATTTCAATAACTAATAAGCGGTCATCTTTAGGATTATGCGCGAATTGAACATTAGTACCTCCGGTTACCCCAATGGCATCAACAATTCTATATGAATAATCCTGCATGCGGTCTTGTAATTTTTTCGGTACAGTTAACATCGGAGCCGCGCAAAAACTATCTCCGGTATGCACACCCATGGCATCAATGTTTTCGATAAAACATACCGTAATCTTCTGATTTTTAGCATCACGCACAACTTCAAGCTCCAGCTCTTCCCATCCAAAAACAGATTCTTCAACCAGCACCTGGTGCACAAGGCTCGCGTTAAGCCCGCGCCTGACTATTGTCCTTAGTTCCTCTACATTATACGCGATCCCGCCGCCTGTTCCTCCCATTGTATAAGCCGGACGCAAAACAACAGGATAATTCATTTTTTCCGCGATCTTCTGGGCTTCTTCCACAGAATGACAGGGGTCAGAAAGCGGCATTTCAATACCGATTTTGTTCATTGTTTCTTTAAAAGCAATCCTGTCTTCACCTCGCTCGATAGCGTCAGCTTTTACCCCAATAATTTCTACATTATGTTTTTTTAATACGCCGGAGGCATGAAGTGAAGAGGTAAGATTAAGCGCTGTTTGTCCGCCTAAATTAGGAAGCAAAGCATCCGGCTTTTCTATCTCGATGATCTTTTCTATAGTCTCTGCAGTAAGCGGCTCGATATAAGTTTTATCTGCCATGCCAGGGTCAGTCATTATAGTAGCCGGATTAGAATTTACCAGCACAACCTCATATCCTTCTTCTTTTAATGCTTTACAGGCCTGTGTTCCTGAATAATCAAATTCGCAAGCTTGCCCGATAATAATCGGCCCTGAACCAATAATCAGAATTTTTTTAATATCCTCTCTGCGCGGCATAACTTAATGCTCCTTTCCTATCTATCTTTAAGAAAACTTTTTCAGGTATTCCTGTAAATAAGTTACTGAAAAATTACTTTTTTTACCGATTCCATACCATTGACTGCTGCCTGAATGACTTTGCAATTACCGATAAGCGGATAGGTCATCGTAACAATTTGAGCTTTGTAGAAAGGATCGGTAAGTATTTCCTGATATCCGGCAAGGCTTGTGTTAAATACTACTTCGCCGAATACGGTACCGGCTGTTCCAAAAGAAAATCCGCCCAAAGCCCGTCCGGCCTCTAAAATAATCTTTGCTCTTTTACGGTTATGGGCATATTCTGCGTTATTCATACAATTATTTATAATTCAATATCTTATTATCGCGTTTTAGGCTTTTTATGTATAGTGGACCCCTAAATAGCGGGTTTGAAGGGTTTACCATAATGGCAAATATTATAATATAAGCGTCCTATGTTAGGAAGCTTTTTTTTAAATTTTCCAACTGGTATTTTTGGCCTTAATATTATTCCAAAGCCAGCCCCGCGGCTATCACTAGGTCCGGCAGGTTATCTTCGAATTCCTGCTGAGAAATATTAGAATCAAGATTAAACCTGCGGTTAAAAGTAAACCTTTTAACTTTTAGCCCTAAATTGCTTTCCAGCATTTTTTCCAGATTATACAAACGCAGGCTGCCGCCGCTGAAATATACAGCGCTTATTTCCTTACCCATCTCTTTTTTTATATATTGAAAGGAAATTTTTAACTCATTACATAAATTTTCCAGCACAATATTTACCAATCTATTAATATTTACATCTTCGTCCTGGATATTATACTTTATCGCTTCCGCGGTAGAATAAGTCAAATGCAATCTTTCTTCAACTATCTGGGTTATATCACGCCCTCCCCACAAAATATCCCGCGCGAATTGAGGGATTCCCTTGTTAACTATAACAATATTTGTAAAGTAAGAGCCGATATTTATAAGCGCGGTAATCTTTTTATCTTCATTATGCTGCGTAAAATTAAACGCGTTCATTAATGCTAAAACATCAACATCTATAAACTGCGGTTCAAGCCCGGCATTTTTAACAATGTTTATACGTTCTTCAATAAAATCCTTTTTTGCCGCTACAAGAAGAACAACTAACTGCCTACCGCCAGGCCTCGCAATGGTTTCCAATATACGGCAGTCCCAAATGACTTCATTCGCCTTAAATGGGATATATTTATCCAGCTCCAAAAGTAACGCCTCTTTTAATTCCGATCTGCGCATAAGAGGCATGCGTATAAATCTATACGAAACATTCGGCCCGCTAACGGCAATATTTACTTTTGTAGAACTTATACCCGTTTTCCTTAGAGTGTTTTTAATGATTCCCGAGATTTGAGCATTTGTCGCTTTTTCAGGGATATTGCTTTTAGCAAATGAAATCTTTTTTTTCTTGCTGAATTTTTCTGTTTTAAGGCCAACAATCTTGACGCTAAAATTACCGATATCCAAACCCAGGCCGCTTAAGGTATTATTTGGCTTAAAAATATTCATTATTATCTTTCTAAAAAAATATTCGAAATTTTATTGTGTTTTCTCAATGATATCAGGATTATCCAAATACTTCTTGTAATATTGACCTGATTTTTCTCTATCTTTTAAATTCTTATCATAAATTAACGCTAAATTATAATAGATTTGCCCATCGTCTTGGCCTTTATATAATTTTAACGCCAGATTATACGCCTTTATAGCATCTTCATATCTTCCTACTTTCACGTAAAGGCAGCCTAAATTATAATACACATCCTTTTCCCGGGGCGCGTGTTTTAAAATCAACTCAAACTGAGCTATAGCCGAAATATAGTCCCCCTTCTCATAATATTGATAGCCCAGTTGATAATAAGCTCTTATTTGCCTGTTCTTTGTTTGTTCGCTGTGTTTTAATTTTTTATGTACGGGAGAGGATTTATTAGCCTTAGAATAACGCTTTTTATTTAGTAAATCAGCATCTGCTGTACTATCATCACTTTTTAACGAGCCGCAATCTATATTAAGAGACTTTAACAACGCCAAAAATTCCGCCTCTTCTTTATCCAATACTTGCTGCTTTTCTCTAATTACAGGCTCATTTTTCTCAGGCAACTGCCCGGCTCGGCATAAATTGATTAAAGATAAATAGATAAGTAAAAAAATCGACAAGCGCATGAAGAATAGAGCATTACGCCATTTATCCTTAATCTTAAGACTGTTCAAACGATACCTCCATGTAATCACCTAAAAAGAAAAAGTTTATATCACAGGCTATCCTGTTTTATTTTAACGGACGCAAAGGGAAAGAATCCGCCGTTTCTGTATTGCGATCTAAAATATTTTTGCGCTCATCTCTAATCGGATCAAACTTTTCCAAATTTACCTGTTCTCTAGGAGTTAATTGAACCTGATTAATTATAAACGGAGTTACAAATATAAGTAATTCCGTATCCGTAGATGAATTGACCGTTTTTCTAAACAATTTGCCGATTAAAGGCAAATCACCTAAAATAGGCGTTTTATCTATAGTGTCTGTTTTACTCTTCTTCCGCAATCCGCCAATAATAATCGTTTCACCGCTTTTCACCAGCAGGTTGGTTTCCGCCTTACGGGAATCGATAATCGGCTGGTTTTCTATAGTTCCTGTCCTAAAACTCTGCTCGGTTTTTATAGTTAGAGATATAAAGCCGTCAGAACTAATAGTCGGAGTAACTTCAAGCTTTATCCCCACATCCTTAAATGAAACTGTGGATGTTATTGATCCTGTTTCTGTGGATATCGTAGATTGAACATACGGAACCTGCTCAATAAGCTCTATTTTTGCCGTCAATCCATCTAAAGTCATTACCTTAGGATTTGCCAGTACCTCAGCTTTTTGAGTTTGGCTCCAGAAGTCAACAAGCGCGATTAATTCCGTGTTTTTATAAATAGTTTTTCCGTATTTTATAATTCCTTCCACCCTGTCGGATCCTAAATTCTGCTGCGCCGACTTATCATTGTCACTATCCGCGTCATCCAATGAATCTTTGTCTCCCAAGAGTAAATTTATCCCCAGCTGTTCATCTTCAGTAAGTTTCACATCCAGCATTAAGCCTTCGATTAAAACCTGCGGAGTGCGTTTATCAAGTTCTTCTATAACCTTTATCATTTTTTGAATATTTTCCGCGTTATCGGTTATAATTAAACTATTTGTCTTTATATCAACAGAGATTTTTCCCCGTCCTGATCTCATCGAGTCAAGAGACCCTTTAATATTTTCGACATTGGCAAAATTCAAAAATACCACCTTTGATATTAAAGGGACCGTTGAATCTTCCATCTGCAATTCATTATATGTCAAAATTCTTAAAAAATTTTCCTCACGGATAGAAGCCAGGTTATATGTTTTTAAAATCATCTCCAGAGCTTTTTCCCAATTAGCGTTACTAACGCTTATCGAAACCTTACTTTTTACTTGTTCACTGATAACAATATTCAAACCGCTGACACGCGAAAACATTCTCGCAACATCTTTCATATCCACATCTTTTAAATCCAGATCAATTAAATCGCCTTCCTTTATATAAAATCCCGGGATTTTCTCAGATTGAGCAAAAGCCTGCTCAATCATAAAACACCCTTTAGATTTATTTGCCGTCTGCTTTAATGATACCGCACCAGCAGGGCAATCCGAAACATAATATTGCGGTTTTAATTTACCCATCAAAATTAAAGCCAGCATTATCACCGCTAAAACAAATCCTTTATAACGGAATTTCTTCAATCCTTTTCTCCTTTATATTTTTCTATTAATAAATCTTCTAAAGCCGGCAAGCCATTACAAAATATCCGCGGCTCTTTAAAATTTTTTAGCTTTTTCTTTTTCTATGAAAATTTCAAAACTAAAATTACCATATTTTAAAATCACTTTATCTTTTTTTATCTCTTCAACCTTTAAATCTTTCCAGGTATCTCCTTTTTGAACAAGTTCAGTATTTATAATCGCGATTGAATCTTCCTTTTTCCAGATAATCCCATTTAATTTCACGGAATAAGGCAATTTTAATACATCAAAAGATTCTTCCGCTATTTTTCCCTGCTCATTTAACGCGACAAAGGGATCCCTTTCTTCTTCCGTGAATGATAACTCGATAGTATTATTCATTATAAGGCAAATTACCGGCAAAAACAATAAAAAACAGGCTTTTTTAACCGTTCCTAACCTGCTAAATTCATGCCGTGCTGGGATATTAACAATAAATTCATTAAACTTCATGCGAAAAGCATCCTTTTGTTTTTGATTTTTTAAACTTTATCACTTATATTCTAAGTTTCGCGTTAAAAACATTAAAAGTCATTTTTATATCATGAACTGTTGGATTTTTTGAATTTTTTTTAATTTCGAAAGTTTCTATTTTAAACAACTTCTTTGATTCTTCTACTCTTTTTAAAAATTTTAATAACTTTGGATAACTAGCTCTCATCTTAAAAACAACTGCCATCTGTTTCAAGGAAAACGGAGCATTTTCATAAAAATCATCTATTGATTCTGACGATACCGGCTCAATAGAGCCAAATTCCAGCTCTAAATCCCTGCTTATCGCGATAATCTCTTTTACAACCAATGTTATATCTTCTTTAAAAAAAAGCATATCTGTATAAGACTCATGATATGTACCAGCCTCTTTGATTTCCTGCCTTAAACGCTCGTTCCCCTGGATAGTTTCCTGCCGGCGGGCAAGTTCTATCTGGCGTTCTTTTACCACGCCTCTTTGCGCCTTAAGCTGTTTAATCTCAGGGGAGATAACCACAAAAAAGAAAATCATAGCCCCAACAATTAGGGCTAAAACAATACCCAGATATAAATATACCTTCTCCTTATCTTCTAAATAAAAATTCATATCTTTTCTCTATTCTTTTAAATCCATTTTTATTTTAAAATTTATCATATGCTCTTCAGCTTTGCTGCCTTTTCTTAAGTCAAGCATAGTTAAATCCTTAAAGTTTTGATAAAAATCTTTACTTTCCTTGATGTCCTCAATAAATCTATTTATTTTTAAAAGTATTTCATCGTCGGTACTCAAAAAACCCACATGAGCGGAAAGCCGCAACGACCTTTTAAATTTCATATTATCATTCAGCTGCGCCCGGTTATCTTCTTTTTCTAATACTAATTCCTCAAACCACATTTCTATTGGCGTAATTTTAATCAGCTGATTGAATCTTTCCGACCAAAAAATATCCCGGCTTAAAATCCTGCGTAAAAAAATAACCGCTTCTTCAGCTTCTTTTTTTTGTTCCAGCAAATTACCGCGTTCTTTAACCAATTCTTCCGTAGCTTTCCACGAGGCTTCAATTCCTGCCAATTCCACTTTTATTTCATCCAGCTTTGAGCTAAGAACCAGCCGCCATGCCAACAAAAAAACAGTAATTACAACAGCCGCCAAAATAAGCCTTGCTATTTCAGGCGTTATTATTAAAAACTGCCTGTTTTTTTTTACCTGCAATTCCTCGGGCAAAAGATTTATTAAACGCATATTTTTAATTTCCTATTTATACACGCGTATTTCTTTTTCTATATAACAAGCCTTACTCTATGGTAATCCCGTTCAATTCGACATCTGCGTTCGTGCCTATAGTTACAGCACCTGAAATAACTGTTGGATAATCCGCGACAGAGCGTGTTATAAAAGAGGGGTCATATCCTCCCCTGATTTTATAACATTGGTATACACCGGGTGAGATAAGAATATTTTCCTCTAACTTTGTCATCGTAATGGCTATTTCATCACTATCCTGCGCCTCATCAACCGCCTCTTGCAGAGATGAATACAAAATACTTTGCGTGAGATTTTTAATCGGATACCAAAGAGCCAACTGCTCTAAAATCTTCTGCGTACCGTCAGATGCCGTTCCTGTAGAGCGCAGGAACATACGCTTATCATAAAAATCCCACGGGATAGACCCGCCGGAAGGATCTTTTTGCAGATAATCAATTTCCACAGTATAAAAACCATCCGCTATAGCCTGATTAGCATATAAGGTATAAAAAGCGTCCGGGGCATTAACATCAGGCGCCGTTACCGCATCTTTATTGATCTGGCCGTCAAGCCAAGAATCACTGTCTAAATACAAATTCAGCATCGCCCTTTCTAATCCGGCTTTAGCAAAAAATACCGCCGCCTGCACCTGCTTTTCTTTCTGCAGATTCTTCTGATCATAAAGAGCGAGAAAAGTGTGGCTGGATAAATAAATCATAACCACAACAATTACTAAAATCACATTAATTAAAATCATGCCGCTATTTGAATTTATTAACGGCTTATATTTAATTGTCTTTTCCGTTTTCATCTGTTTTTCAGTTTTCCAAATAAACCAAGGCTGTATTCGACAAACTTATATCATGCCTGTCCGGGCCCTGTTTTCGCGCCGTACTTGTAATTTTTATACTGCCGAAGGGAACAGCTGCATCCAGCATAGGATCCGCAAACTGCAAATCAATAACCCTATATGCTATCTGTTGTTCACTGCCTGCGGCCGGAGAAAACGCCGCGTCTAAAATATCCCGCAATAAAAATTCACCTGTGGCGTCTAACCGATACCTTATATAATAATCCGCCGTACCGTCTGCACCCCATATTACATTATAACCATTATCTAATCCAATTGGTATCTGAAAATAAATAATATCTGAACCATTTATTCCCGCCCCGTCCT
The DNA here is from genome assembly GCA_022013205.1 of Candidatus Omnitrophota bacterium. Taxonomy (GTDB): domain Bacteria; phylum Omnitrophota; class Gorgyraeia; order B26-G9; family B26-G9; genus JAGLQQ01. The sequence continues at coordinate 26,374 of JAKLQT010000223.1, forward strand.
GAATAGTAGTTTTTAGCGCTAAATTCGATTCTTTCAATTCATTCGATATTGAGGAGATTACCCTCTGATTTTGCCGGTATAAATCTATCTGTATTCGTATCAGCCCGTTATATATATCATTTGTTCTTAACGCCGAATAAGCTATCCCCATAATAATAGAAAATATACCAAGCGCGACCATCATTTCGGCCAGGGTAAACCCGGTTCTTACTTTTATAAACCGATGCTTACGGATAACTGAAATCAATTGAAACTGGTCTCCCATAATCTTTCTATCCTGCCGATTTAAATTTTCATAACTTTCTATTAATTTTTAAGTTACGGCCCGCCCAAATATATTTTTCCCAGTTTATCTTTATCCGTAATAAGCTCCAAAAACTTAACCGGCGAATCTATTTCTCCATTACTATTTATATCTTCTCCGGCATCAAGGGCACCATTAAAATTCGTATCCTCACCGATAATTCGGCCGCTCTTATCCTGCCAGCAAAAACTAATTACTGCCTCTAAGAGCCGATTATAACCCGCGCAGGACCAAACATCGTTGCTTATACCCACCCCATCAATATTCCCTCCCATTACCCACAATATATTATTATAAACTAAAGCGAGAAAACTTTGTCTTGGCCCCCAGGAAGCAGCAGCTGCTGCTTCAGTCCAATATACTCCATCAGTAGAATACCATACATCATCCTTAAACGGGCCAGAACTTGTTCCTCCGATCACCCACATTTTATTATCATAAACCACTGCTTCATGACTCATTCTTTGATCCCACCCGGCACTTGCCGTTGCCTGCGTCCAGGTTATGCCGTCAGAAGAATACCAAACGTCATTTGTTCCGCCAAAAAAATTACCTCCAAGATGCCACATCTTATTATTATAAACCAAAGAAGCATGTAAATTTCTTTGTCCCCAGGCAGCTGCTGCTGTCGCTTGAGTCCATGTAATTCCATCCGAAGAATACCACACATCACTAAAGATTCCCGCGGAATTGCCTCCCAACACCCACATTTTATCATCATAGGCCAAAGCGGTATGAGCGCTTCTTGCCGGCCAGGCCGCCGCTGCTGTTGCCATTACCCAGTTTACCCCATCCGTAGAATACCAGACATCATTTAAAAAAATAGAGGCAGCATTTACCCCCCCCATCACCCACATCTTATTGTCATAAACTAAGCAGGTAAACCCTGCTCTTTTCTGCCAATTCGCTGAAGGTGTTGCTTGCAGCCAGGTTATACCGTCAGAGGAATACCACACATCTCCCTTTACCGTAGGGATAGGCCCTGAACTGCCTCCCATTATCCACATCTTATTATCGTAAACCACACCCCCGAAATTAATTCTTTCTACCCAGGACGGATCAGCAATAACCAAATTTTCCCCGCCTCCATAAAGTGCGGGCCTATCAATTAATTCTATATTTCCCTTGCCGGTTAAGCCTGTAATATCAAAGGTATTTCCCGGGGTTCCGCCAGAGACATAATCAACCATTATTTTGTCAAAATCATGCGCTTTAATCTGTTCTAATATGTTTTTTACCTCGTTAGCGGCAAGATGAGTATCCCGGCTTTGCTCGCTCAAATTAAGCGTTTTATTAAAAGTGCTTAAAAAAGCGGCTAAAACAGATATTAATATCGCGCTGGATACCAAAAGTTCAATAAGGGTGAAACCTCTCCTTATTTTTATAACCTGATACGCGCGGATATCTGAAATAATTTGAAACTTGTTAAAATTTGTTAAAATTTGTTGTTTGAAATTCGATGAAAATTTATTGAGATTCATGAAATTTATTGTCCTTTGCGTTATAATCCTTTTTATTCTCACACAAAGCCGCAAAGATCACAGAGTTTTTATTCAACATCTTTGTTTACCCAGATAGAGAACGGTTACCTGAGACAACCGTCAAAGTCTTAAGATGAATTATCTCTAATGAGGTTTATAATGCTTAAATCCTGCCTTTTGTTTTCTGCCCTTCTTTGTGCCTTGGTGTCTTTGTGTGATTATTTTATTTATTTTTCTATTTCAACCAATTTCCATAAATTTCAATGCGTTTCTAATATTATCAGCCTCCTATAATTTCTGTCATCTTCAATATCGGCAAAAACATGGCCACAACGATTCCTCCGACAACTAAGCCGAGGAAAATTATAATAAACGGCTCGATTAAAGACATCATATTATTCACCGTCGCGTCTACCTGGTCTTCATAAAAAAAACCTATTTTAGTAAGCATAAGTTCCAATTCCCCGCTTTCCTCTCCTACCCCGATCATTTCCACAACCATTTGAGTGAAAACACCTTCTTTACTTAATTGCAAAGCGATTCTTTCTCCTTTGCTTACTTGATCTCTTACCCTAATAATTGCCGCCTCAATAACGCTATTGTCAACCGTAGAGGACACTATATCCAACGCGTTTAATATAGGTATGCCGCTTTTTAAAAGAGTCGCTAAGGTCTGGCTAAAACGCGCGATGATTAATTTTTGAAAAAGAGCTCCAAATACCGGCAATTTTAATTTAAAAGCATCAAAATTTATTCTCCCCTTTGGAGTTCTAATATAATTACCGATTCCCGCCAAAGCAAGCCCTATCCCGATAATAACTACTAATACATATTTTCGCATTACATTACTGAAATCGATCAAAAGCTGTGTAGGCAAGGGTAATCGCGTGTTTAAGGAATTAAAAATTTCCTCAAACCCGGGAATAACTTTAAAAATCAGAAACGACACAATTATTACAGCTACGATAATAATTGCCGCCGGATAAACTAATGCTGATTTTACACGATTGACAATCTTATTATTCTTTTCTATATAACTCGCCAGGCGCTCAAGGATTTCATTCAAAGCGCCGCTTGTTTCCCCGGCGTTGACCATACGCGTATACAGCGAAGCAAAAACACGCGGATAATTCCCCAGGGCGTCTGAAAGGCTGCTGCCTGATTCGATCAAATTACGAATATCAACAGATATTTCACGCATTTCCCCGTTTTTAAACTGTCCGGATAAAATAGTCAACCCTTTTGTTAAAGGAATACCCGCTCCTACCAAAGTAGAAAGCTGGCGGAAAAACAAAGCTAGTTGCTCTTCATTAACTTTTTTAGCTTTAACCCCTCGCTTTGAGTCCCCTTTACCAACAGAGAGAACCACCAGATTTTGCTGCCGTAGAATAACCATCGCTTCCTGAGCGTCCTTGGCAATAATGCTTCCGGTTTTGCCCTTTCCTGATACTTCTTTAGCTTTATAACTAAATGTAGGCATTTTAGTTGTCCGCGTATCCTGTCTCTACCCAGGCTGTACCATTCCAAATTAACATTAAAATATCGTTTTGATATAAATCTAAAGGATTAGTATGTAATCTTGTACTCGCATCCGTGCTCAGGCGAACCATAAAGGCTGTTGTGTTTTCAAGGATAAGAATATCTCCCGCGGACTTGCCAGCAGCGATACCAGGACTGCCTAAACTAACATCTCCGAGAGGGGAAAGCCGGAGATAACTGGTCGGGCCATCAGGTGTTAAGGTACTCCCATTTACCAGTCCCGTATAACCGCTTCCCGGCTCTAAGGTAATCCTGGTTTTGTCAGTATATTGGGTGTTAATGCCATTATCATAAACAGGCGCAGCATAAATAGAACCGCTAAAAGTCCCTGTTATCATATTGCCGTTTAGGTAGTTATCAGAACCGCTCCATAACCTGATTCCATTTTCAACAGCAGCTAAGGAATTCATAATGCGATTACTGGTAATAATATTTTTACTGCCAGTGATATATATATTGGATCTCTCCCCGCCGCTGCCGTTATTGTCAAAAATAATATTCCCAGCTATAACATTGGCATTACTGTCAGACAGTCTAATCCCCTTATAAGTATTATTTGCGATAGTGTTTCCTGAAATTAAATTATACCCATAAAGAAGTATTGTTTCACTGCAAAAAGTTTCATCTATCCAGCATCCTCTTTCTAACCCAATACCATTTCCGATATTTGAACTAATATAATTATTACAAACAACGTTAAAAACGCTATAGTATAAGTTTATCCCATTCCCATTATTAGCCTGGATAATATTATTTAAAATAATATTATTCCTGGCTTGCTCGCCAGAACCATCTATATTAATACCGGTTCCCCCATTTTGAATAATATTATCCGAGATAGTGTTGTAATTAAAGCGAGCCGCGCAGCCCGCGGAGTTTGTTTTCGCATATATACCACCCTTAGAATTATCAGTTATAATATTGTTTGAAATAACCTGATAATATATATAATAATTTGAATAAGTATAAATGCCATAACCAGCATTATAACCTATATTGTTATCGGTAATAATATTTCCATAACTGGGCCCGCTGCCGCTGTTAATAATAATACCGGTTCCGTTCATATCCTCAATCCACACATTATTAATCTTTGAATAATAAGCCGCATGCAGATGTATACCGTTATTATTTGTTCCTGTTTGACTGTTTCCATCAATCATAAGCTGCGAAATTAAAATCCCGTCTATTAAATACACATAAATTGCGCTAACACTACTTGCTCCAGACGCAATCTTTAATACCGTTCCTTTTCCTGTTCCGATTATCGCCTTTCCAGAATCATCAGGCGCGGTACTATCCAGATTTATTGAAGCAGAGATATTATAGGTTCCTTCTAAAAGATACACTGCTCCTCCGTTTGTCCCTAAATCATCAATCGCGGCTTGAATCTCTACCTGGTCATCTGTGCCGTCGCAGACATAGTCTGCCCTGGTTGTATCCACTGAATCTGACGCGGCAACGATTCTGGCTACTATCGCGGCATCATCGCCCCCTGCGCTTGAAAATTCCTGCCATGCTGTCCCATCATAATAATACGGTTTATCATCATTATCGTCATAATATACCTGCCCTTCCGCGGGAGATGACGGCGCTGGATCCTGCGGATTAAAAATCAATGTTTCACTTCGTACATCAGCCGGAACTTCAAGCCGGGCGAAAACCTGTCCACAGTCAAAAGTCAGAAGTCCATAGCTGACAGCTAATAGCCAAAAGAAAAGAGTTCTGAGTTTTGAGTGATGAGTTATAAGTTTTGAGTTCATTTTTTACGGTCTCTATCCTCTGGTTAAATTTCTATTACCAATCCTGGCATTTTCCGTTTTTTTGTTTCTCTGCCTTTTTAGCTAGTTGTCAACATACTTCATCTCCAGCCACTTAGAGCCGTTCCGGATTAACTCCTTCGTCTAATTTGATTTACTTGTAATCACTAATCCAGATTAACCGGCCTTTTACCTTTTCTAAAGAAGCGGCTGCTAAAAATTTAAGCAGCCGTCTTAAAAGTAAAGAAAAAGAAGTCTGGTTGCTTAATATTATTCCAAAATGCGCGCCCTTCAATTTTTTATGCAGCTTAGCAAAATCTTTTATATTATGAGTTAGAATCGCCCTCTTTTCTTTTATGGCCATCCTTAATTGCGCTTCATCAGATAAACCAAAGAGCCTTTTTTCAATACAACTCATTACATCATAACCCCTGATTCTTAAGACTTCAGCTAATAAAGGCCTTATGTCTTCATCTAGATAAATTTTTACTTTTTCCATATTTCCTCTTTTTGTTTTTCAAGTAAAGCCTCGATTTCTTCTTTATGGTCATAATAATAAGAAAGGGCATCGTAAATAGCTGCTAAAGAAAGTTGAGGAAACTCTTTAACCAATTCTTCCGGCAGCATTCCTTCTTTAATTATGTAAAATACGATTGACCTTGCCGGAAAACGTGTACCCTTAATAATCGGCTCTCCTCCTTGAATTTTAATATCATGGGTTATATAGCAATGATTCATAAAAGTCTTGGCCATTTATTTTACCTCCATTTTTCTTAATCTCCACCAATTTCAATGAATTTCTATTAATTATCCGTCCACTTCATCTCCAGCCATCTGGTTCCGTTCCAGATTAATTTCAGCATATCATTTTCCCCTAAGCAGCGGCTTGCGCCTAAGCTCACATTTGCGCCATCAGGAACAGTCACGGTATTGGTATTATCAGTCCCCTCCAAAATCAGGATATCACCGGCAGCCTTGCCATTAGCAATAGCTGTAACCGCGTTTAACGTTACCGCTGAAGCAGGGCTTAACGGTACATATCCCTTAGGATTTGTGCTTACATCTAAGGTGCTGCCCGCGGCAGGGATAACCGCTGTCTGCCGCTCTATAGTAATCTTTTCTTTCTGAGTGTATTTGGTATTGGTGCCGGAGTCGTTGATCCTTCTATCATAACCCGCGCCGATATTTCCCGCGCCGTCGATAAGGTTACCGATAAGATAGTTATTACCGCAGGTATTACTCCCTATATTTATCCCATAACCTGTTCCCGCGGAATCGAAGATTCTATTTGACGAGATAATATTATTATGCCCCCATAAGCTCCATACCCCGCTATAAATTCCATCTTCGATGTTTTCGTAAATAATGTTCTGCGTAATTAAGTTAAAAGAACCGCTCATTAATATTCCCCGCCCACTATTAGAAACTACATTTTTAGAAATAACACCACACTGAGTTCCACACAATACTCCGATACCGTTGGTATTATTAGAAACATTATTTCCAACCACAACACTATACCGGCAGTAACTAGCAAGATTAATGCCAAAACTACTGTTAAAATTCACATTATTATCTATAATAATGTTGTTGTAATCATTTCCGCAGTAACCATCAAGGTTAATTCCGCTAGCTCCATTGGAACAAATGCTGTTATTGGAAATTACATTATTTTTAAAACCTGCGCCGCCATAAGTATAAGTCTGTATCCCGCTGTAGCTATTATTACTTATAACATTCTGAGAGATAATATTGTTATCCACACTTGATCCGGTTACTCCTCCCCCGAATGTATTATAAATACCTCGCTTATTAAATTGGATATGATTATTAATAATTATATTATATTTAGCACCTTGATTATATCCAATAGTAATACCAGTTCCACTCATATTTTCTATCCAAACACCAGCAATTTTTGAATAATCAGTTTTATTAAGCAGCAAACCTGTAACTTCACTCCCTAACTTAGAGTTTCCATCAATCATTAGGTTAGTAATTAAAATTTTATTCACATAATAAGTCTTAATAACACCCGTGGAACCTATAGCCGCCGCTAATTTTAACACCGACCCTTTGCCTGTTCCAATTATTGATTTATTTGAATCATCTGGCGCAACATTATCCAGATTTATAGAGGCGCTTATATTAAAGGTTCCCTCCATTAGATACACTGCCCCGCCAACTGTCCCCAGATCATCAATCGCGGCTTGAATCTCTACCTGGTCATCCGTGCCGTCGCAGATATAGTCTGCTCTGGAAGTATCCAGGGAATTAGAAGCAGCAACAATCCTGCTCGCTGCTGTTTTCGGGCCGCTGCCTGCGCCAAATCCCTGCCAGGCGGTGCCGTCAAAATATTTCATGAGTTTTCCTGTAGAGTTATAAAACAGCTCTCCTTCTAAAGGCGCAGCCGGATAATCCGCCACGTCACCGGTAAAGGTTATGGAATCCGCCTTTATATTTTCTTTTACAGTCAAATGGTCATCTGAGGCGAAAGCCGGCCCGCAGTTAACAGCTAATAGCCCATAGCTGATAGCCAATAGACAAAAGAAAAAGATTCTGTGTATTGAATTCTGAGTTATAAGTTTTACGTTCATTTTAGGTTATTACCCGCTATTCTTTTAATTTCGCTTTCAAAAAATCTCTTTACTTCTTCCCATTCGCAGGGCTTAAGCATCTTAGGCATCGGGTCTTTTTCTGCATCCTCAAAATAGACCAAACTTTTCATAATATGTACAGAGGTAGTGGCTAGGTTTTTATATTTTTTATCATAAAGCCGAATAGCCTCATCCAATGATATGCCCTCCTGACAAATAAAATAAAAATCAATAAAGTCTCTCTTAACGCCTCTAGACGCAATCGCGGCAATTTTCATCGCCGCGATATCGCGGATATCTATAATATTAACCTTTCCAAATTTTTTTGTAGAGTAAAGAAGAGGATATTCGTAATAAAATATACTAAAGCGCACGCCTTCAAAGTTACCTAAAATTGTTCTCCAGGCAATTCTCTCTAATTTGAATTTAGAAATTTCTTTAAGCTTTGGGAGAAGGTTAGTTTCATTAAATTCATCGGTGGTAAAAAAATCTAAGTCATAAGATATGCGGTGCCCGAGTTGTAAGGCTAAGGCAGTTCCGCCTGCTAAATAGGCCTTTTGGATAATCTCGCTTCTCTCTAATAAGGCCAAAATTGCTTTTGTATTTCCTGGAAGGACATGTTTAAACATTTTACCTCTTCTTTCTTACAATTTAAAATAAGCGCCCAGAAATTAGCGCTCTTTCCAGACAATCCCCTGCTTTTTTGTAAAGCGTAAATAATTTGGGAGCGTGAGAAATTCCTCAACATCCAATTAATAGCCCGTTTATCGCCATATTCAAAAATACGTTCGATAGTATATCGGGGATAATTTTCATAATCCAATGCTTCAAAGTCTATATCCCAAAAATACTCCTTTAAAAATTTAGGCGGTTTTTTCATTTTTTACAATCTCTATCCTCCGGTTAAATTCCTTTAACAGTCCTGTCATTTTTAGTTTTTTCGTCCCTTAAACCTTACTTTTGACTTGCTTGTGCCCTTAAGGGTATTACTTTTAATTATCCGCCCAATCCGTCTCCAGCCAGTCTGTCCCGTTCCACAATAAAGTCAAGATATCATCCAATCCCAAAACCCGCGAAGCCGCGCCGTATAATATTGTATTCGCAGCATGAGGAATTGTAACAGTATTCGTATCTGACGTTCCCTCTAATATAAGACTGTCTCCTATTGCCTTGCCGTCGGCAATAGCTGTAACCGCGTTTAACGTTACAGCTGAAGCAGGGCTTAACGGCACATATCCCTTAGGATTTGTGCTTACATCAAGAGTACTGCCTGCAGCCGGCGCAACCGCTGCCTGCCGCTCAATAGTAATCCTGGTTTTGTCCGTGTATTTAGTGTTGGTACCTAAATCCTTTATAGAGTTGGTAATAAAATTCCCCATAAGATAGTTATTCTCACATAGATTACTACTGATATTTATATCTGCTAGACTAGGAGATGTGAGATTAATAATCCGATTAGAATGTATAATATTATTATCCGAATTAGTGCCTTCTAAAGCTATCTTTGAACGCGCCTCATTTATCCCATAAAAAAGATTCCCAAAAATATTATTATCAGAAGAGTTGCGAATGGTAAAAGCTTCTACACTCCATCCAACCTGAAAATTATTGCCTGAGATAATATTAGAAGAACCACCATCGATAAGAGTAACCCAGCAAAGCCAGCCCCCTCCTGAAGTTACTTTCACAGTATTAGCTGAGAATATATTATAGGAGGAAGAGGAAAGGTGAAAAGGATTATATGGTGCTTCAATATAATTACCAGAGAAAATATTATTATCAGAAGAGTTAATATTTAAATTCGCCCATTGAACACCTGACTGAATAATATTATTATAGGTGATGGTATTGTTATCGGAAGATGATAGATATATAGAAAAAACTCCTCCTTGAATAGAGTTGCCGTTGATAATATTATTATTGGAAGAAGAAAGATTTATACTGCCCCACCTCGCTGAATTCAGATGAGTATTAGAAATAATATTGTTAGAAGAAGAGGAAAAAATAATCCCGCTTCCACTACCCAAACCTCCTTCAAATTTCTCTACCCAGACTTCATCTATTTTTGAGTATGTAACAGAATTAAAATAAATACCTCCTTTTCCAATTGTATTTCCGTCAAGCATCAACTGAGAAATAAAGATTCTATTTACACTTACGGCATTAATCACATACACATTGCTTACACCTGAGGCCAATTTTAATACAGTCCCCGCGCCTGTTCCAATTATCGCTTTTCCCGAATCATCCGGGGCAATATTATCCAGATTTATAGAAGCAGAGATATTATATGTCCCTTCCAAAAGATACACTGCCCCGCCGCTTGCCCCCAGATCATCAATCGCGGCTTGAATCTCTACCTGGTCATCCGTTCCGTCACAGGTATAGTCGGCTCTTGGGTTAACCCCTGCCGCGGTATCTATTGAATTGGATGCCGCCACGATTTTTGAGGCTATGGTTTTATCCGTGCCTGAGCCTGTGCCGAATCCCTGCCAGGTGCTTCCGTCGTAATATTTCACACTGTTTTCTGAGTCATCATAATACATCTGGCCTTTCGCAGGCGCGCCGGGTGAGGCTGACTGGGGATTAAACACAAACCCGGAACGGTTATCCGCGGCAGTGCTGTTTATTTCAATGCTGCCGTTAACCTCAAGTTTTTCCTGGGCGAAAATTAGTCCGCAGTCAATAGACAATAGCCCATAGCTAATAGCTAATAGCCCGCAGGTTAAAATCGTTCTTGTATAAATGATTTTAAAAAACATCTTTCTTCTCATTTTTTATTTTTTACTTTTAAATTTTAGTTTTACCTTTTTACTTTTAATTGTCCATCCATTTTTAATAACGTTCTCTTATTAGTATATCAGTGTGATCGAATTTTTAATCGGTGTAATCAGGTTCTTTAGTTCAACTTAAACAAGAAAGAACTATCAAAACTCCGCTGTTGCCCGGATAACCTCTTCTAATGACGTAATTCCGGAAAGAGCTTTTTTAAACGCGTCTTCCCTCAAGCTCTCCATTCCCTGCGAGGTTAAATAGCGTTTAATCTCAACATCTGAAACTCTGTTTAAAATCATCTGCTTTATCTCATCATCAACAATAAACGCTTCAATAACCGCTATCCTTCCTTTGTATCCGCTTTTACTGCATTTATCGCAGCCAACTGATTTATATAAGGCTACTTTTTCCGATTGCACATCAATAAAAAATTTTTTAAGTTCCGTCTTTTCTATTTCATATTCCTGTTTGCAATCCGGGCATAAACATCGGCATAATCTTTGAGCGGCAACCATAATCACGGAAGAAGCGACCAGAAATGGTTCAACCGCCATATCAACAAGCCTTGTAATAGCGCTGGGAGCGTCATTAGTATGAAGAGTGCTCAAAACCAGATGCCCGGTTAATGCCGCTTTCATGGCAATATCCGCGGTCTCCAAGTCTCTTATCTCCCCGACCATCAGGATATCCGGGCTTTGACGCAGAACAGACCTCAAACACTGGGCAAATCCCAGGCCGATTTCTGGTTTGGTCTGAATCTGAGTTATTCCTCTAAGATGATATTCAATAGGATTTTCTATGGTTACAATACTTTTCTCCATCACGTTAAAACGGCTTAAAATCGCGTAGAGTGTGGTTGATTTTCCGCTGCCCGTGGGGCCGGTGATTAGGATTGCCCCATAGGGGATATTTATAGCTTTTGCTAATGTATTCAGCGATTTTCCCGAAAAACCAAGTTTTTCTAATTCAAATTTTAGATTCCCCTTATCTAAAATACGAATAACAATCTTCTCTCCAAAATTAATCGGTAAAATTGAAACACGAAAATCCACATCCCGGCTTTTGAACTTCAGCCCAAAACGGCCGTCCTGCGGCAGCCTTCGCTGTGTAATATCTAAACGCGACATAATTTTAAACCGGGCGGTAAGGGCATCCTGAATATCTTTAGAAAAAGACTTTATATCGTGTAAAACTCCATCAATACGATATCTCAATCTTATATTATTTTCATAAGGCTCTATATGGATATCACTCGCCATACATTCTAAAGCTTCATTCAAAATAGAATTCGCGGCATTAACAATAGTTGTATCTTTACTGAGTTCCGCTACTTTTCTAATATTAAATTCTTCTGCCTTGGTTATTGACTCAAGCTCAATTTCCGGGATTAGCTCCTTATCAAAATCCATAGATTTACCAGACAAGCTATAATATAAATCAACCGCGTTAGTTATTTCCGCCGCGGAGCTGATCACCGGATGTATTTCATAATCACTCAAAATTATGGCTAAATTATCTAACGTCAATACGTCAAGCGGATCAGCCATCGCAATGGTAAGCATCTGTCCAATTTTGGAAATAGGGATAAGCTGATAGTTACGGCAATTTTTTTCCGTAATAAGCGCGATGACATCTTCAGGAATTTTATAATTAGATATTGTAATAAAAGGTTTCCCCAGCTTGAGGGAAAAATCAGCAACCTGTTCTATATCACCGCGCGAATAATTTTCCTCAAATAATTCCAGCGCGGAAGACTGCTCATCAGCAGCAGACGCAGGATCAGCCTCTTCAGAATTTTCCTTTTGTCTTTCCTCAAAAACCATTTAGAACTACCCTTTCTATATAAAAATAAAAAGTGACAATAACCTTTAGCGGAGTTTACTCATTTTTTGAATCACATCTTAACTTACTACTTTTATTTTTCATCAGAAACCGTGCATCTTAAAACCTCTTCCAGAGATGTAATACCCCTTAGCATTAAATCCAAGCCTCCCTGCCTTAAAGTGACCATCCCTTCCTGCCTGGCCTGTTTCCTTATCAGGATTTCCTGCTGCCCCTGCTCTATTAATTTTTTAATTTCACGGCTAATCGGCAAAACTTCAATTATTGCCGTTCTTCCATAGTAACCTGTATTTAAACAAAACCCGCAGCCTTTGCTTTTATAAATATACCCCGCGCCTTCAAATTCAGAGGCATTAATCCTATATTTTTCTATTTCCATGTTAATCGACGCGGGGATCAAATACCGCTCCTTACACTTCAGGCAAAGTTTCCTGACCAAAATCTGCGAAGATACAATAAGACAGGCGGAGGCAATCAAAAAGGATTCAATCCCCATATTTATCAAACGAATAATCGCGCCGCTTGCTGTTGCCGTATGAAGAGTACACAAAACCAGATGGCCGGTAAGCGCGCTTCTAACAGCCATTTGAGCGGGTTTAAAATCCCTAATTTCTCCCACTAGAATGATATTCGGATCCTGTCTTAAGATAGATCTTAAAGCTACATCAAAAGTTAACCCAATATTTTCATCTACCGCGACCTGATTAATCCCATGCAGCTGATATTCGATAGGATCCTCGACCGTAGTAATATTTTCTTCTATAGAATCCATATATTTAAGGATGGCGTACAAAGTCGTTGTTTTTCCGCTTCCTGTAGGCCCGGAAGCCACGATCATACCGTAAGGCTTATGTGTAGCCGCCTTTAATAATTCTACAGACCTTGAGTCTAAACCAAATTTATCTATATCCAAATTTACTCTTTCTTTATCAAGTATCCGCAAAACAATCCTTTCTCCTGCCCTTGAAGGCATTGTTGAGATACGGAAATCAACCTCTTTCCCCGGCACCTTTATTTTAAATCTTCCATCCTGGGGAAAACGATGTTCTGAAATATCAAGATCACTAATAACCTTAAGCCGGCTGATAATCCCGCTATGAAACGATATAGAAAAATTTTCAAATTTCTGTAAAACCCCATCAATACGAAACCGCACCTGGATTGAATCCTCTAAAGGCTCGATAAAAACATCACTCGCTCGATTTTCTATTGAC
>JAKLQT010000224.1 GCA_022013205.1 Candidatus Omnitrophota bacterium
TAAAAATTCCCAGCAATTCCTTAACCTGTTCACTCGTATATTTTGCTTCATGTGAAATAACTTCTATTTGATCATTACTCATTGCTTCAAACTCAGAAACTTTTTGCTCTAAAATATTAAAGTCAATTTTCGAAAAATCAACCTGATCAAAAAAAGGACACCCACTTACAAACTCCTCAATTCCGGTTCTTAAAATACTTATTATATTCCCATAGGATGTTGACCCTGGATTGTGGTCATAAGAGAGGTAATATGTTTTGTCTTCAAAAACCAATGGATAAGTATTCCAATTACCTCTGCGGGTATTAGTAGAAAAGAGATAATGCTCATTATCTCTTAGAAAGGCATATAAAACGATTAAGCTTTCCAATCTATCAGCCGACATTTTCTTTACTTCTTCTTCATCATAAGAAGCCGCTATTCTTGTTAATCCGACTAAAGGGCCATAGTTATTTTCATATTTAAAACTGCTTTTATCAAATCCTTTTAGATAGGCTGCCCTGCATTCAACAATAGGAGCTTTATCTCCAAGTAAATTATATACAAACTGCTCATATTGATAACGCTCGTAAAATGGATCGCCAAAAGCAAGAAAATACTTGCCATCCTGATCTTTTACCACGTCCAGGCCCATTACTTCTCTATCTAAATCTAATTTTTTAAATTCCTTTGACTCTTTAACTAAGGCGTATTCATAAGAAAAAAGTTTATCTATAAATTCAGTATAAACCTTATCTACATCCTTCTCTCCATTAACACAGATAATATTATCATGCTGCAGTAAACGTTCTATTATATCCGGCCTGATAGTATTACGGAAATTAGCTAACCTTTTATTTATAGCTTCCACATTCAAATCATCATCTCTAAATTTTTTTGTTCCTCGCTGCACTATTCTTTTCCTGGCCGTCGCATCACTCACATATAGATATACTGGAACCAAATCTATACCTTTTTCCTTTGCCCAAGACAATATAAAATCAAGCTCTTCCGGTGCCCGGGGAAATCCGTCAAAAATAAAGCCTTTCTCTAAATCCAAACTTTCTAGTTTTTCTTTTACCATTTCAATAATCATATCCGTTGGAGCCAAATTTCCTTTTTGCACATCCAAAAATCTTCTGCCTATTTTTCCGCCTTTTCTTATATGCCCGCGAATCATATCACCCGTACTAATAATTGGGATGTCAAATTGCTCACTATAACGCTCCGCTAAAACCCCCTTACCTGAGCCTGAATTACCCAATATTAAAATATGACGAGGAAATAAGCGTTTAATATCATCCGAAATATTTCTAATATTAAACTTTTTGCTATTACTTAAAAAATCCTTAAAATCAAGCTGTAAATTATTTGAATTAAGATAAACTCTAGGAGCAAGAGTGGAACGCTTTGATGAGAAATCTGACTTTGCAATGGAATCAATTTTGGCTAAGCTGATATCCGCGGCCAGGAATAATTGAATAAGTATTACCGCTATACATTTAAAACAAACTTGTGTTTTTTTCTTACATCTAAAATTTATCATAAAAACCTACCTTAAAGCCGCGAACAAATTGTCACACATTCACCTTGATATTTCATGTTATTCATGAAATATCCGGCTAAAAATCATTTAAATTCTGTTCATAACTATCATAAATCATTATTGATATTAGTTATTAGTCTTGAAGAATATCAAAGCGAGAAAGTATACCATAAAAAAAATATTCCCGCAAATTTTCCTCGGGCTCATATCTTCTATTTTTACAATGTGTTACGAATTATTTTTATGGCCGAGTCCCTTAGTCAGGTCAAATAGCAATTTTTAGTTCTCTTGTGTTTAGGTTAAAAAGATGGATGGTACTTTTTTGGCTCTTTCTTGTTTAGTGTGGATTTCAAATAAAGATTGTGGGTGAATTTTTAAGCGCACTCACAAATTTAGGCAAATATTCGTTATGTTGTTGGGCACCCTTTTGGGCGCGAAGACTGTCTGAGCCCCGCCGCATTCTGGCGGGGAGAGTTTCTGAAGCGCCAAAAACACAACGCAGATTTGCCGGTACCGCTGCTTTTTAGCGGGCCTGTCCAGCTGTTTTTTAGCGGGGAAAATTTGTGCCAAAGCGTAAAATTTACCCATCATCTTGCCACGACTTCACTTATGCAATATGTTCCACCTTTAATGCGAAAGAACCACTTTTTTAATGCGTGTAAATTCCTGAAATTTTTCAAATTTCACAAGGTATACCTGCCCCCTGCATGAGTATCAGGAAAGTGAAAAAAGAATTCAGGAAAATTGCAGGTCCTTGAGTTTTAACTGGATGGTATTAATACCCTGCCAGTCGTTTATGGAGGGAGAGTATAAAACGGAAAATTCGCTGTTTATATCCGAAATATCAATATCATTAAACTTACTGCCCAATGCCTCACAAGTCACCTTGCCGTCCGTAAGCCAGATCTTAAACCCATTGCCCCTTAATGTCCTTGGCCTGTCTTTTGCCCTTAAATCACGCGAGGCAAAGACAGGGCGCGGATTGCCCATACCAAAAGGAGCGCAAAGCTCAAGTTCATCAATCAGCTTTTGAGATATAACGCTCAGAGAAACTTCCATATCCACGTCAATAACCGGAACAAGCTCATCAGAAGGCAAAGCCTTATGCGCCATTTCGTTAAAGAACTCTTTAAAATCAAGCAGGTTGTTTTTTAAAATACTTATTCCGGCAGCTTTTTCATGCCCGCCGAATTCCTCCAATAAATGGCCGCATTTCGCAAGAGTGTCAAACAGATGGAAGTTCCTGATTGAACGCCCCGACCCTTTTCCCAGCTTATCCTTAGTGGAAATCAATATTGTCGGGCGGTAATATTTTTCCGCGATACGCGAAGCCACAATACCTATAACTCCGGGATGCCACTCATCGTTATGTAAAACTACAGAGCGGTGATGTTTGAAATTTATTTCACTTTGCATCATCGCGATAGCCTGCTTTAAGGTCTTAGATTCCTCTTTTTGCCGCTGCCTGTTATAATTATCCAGGTCTTTAGCAAGCCCTAAAGCATGTTCATAGTCAACACTTAGCAAAAGTTCAAGCGCCTTATAGGCTGAGTGCATACGTCCGCTCGCGTTAATGCGCGGCCCAAGTATAAATCCAACATGCCGCGTTGAAATTTTCTTTTTTTGTATGCCGGTGATCTCCATCAATGCTTTTAATCCGGCCTTGCTTGTATCACTCAGCACCTGGAGCCCCTGTTTAACCAGAATCCTGTTTTCACCTGTTAAAGGCGCGACATCACAGATCGTTCCCAGGGCCACAAGATCAAGATGATTGCTTATATCCATCACCCCAAATGTGAGCGCCTGAGCAAATTTATAGGCAATGCCCACACCGGCAAGATCCTTATAAGGATATGCGCACCCTTTTTGCATCGGGTTAATCACCGCGCAGGCCGGCGGAATTTTTCCTTCAAGGATACGATGATGATCGGTTATGATTATGTCTATGCCGACAGAATTAAGATACTTTACTTCTTCATGAGAGCTTATCCCGCAATCCACGCTTATTATAAGCGTTGCTTTTTGTTTTTTTAAACTCACGCAAGCCTGTTTATTCAGGCTATAGCCCTCTTCAACTCTGTGCGGTATATAGTATGAAACATCCGCCCCAAGGCCCGCTAAAACAAAATAAAGCAAGGCAACGCTGCTCAGGCCGTCAACGTCATAATCTCCGTAAATGAAAATTTTTTCTCTCTTAGCAATCGCCTCTTGCGTACGCCTAAGCGCTTTTCTCATGCCTTTAAACAAAAAAGGGTCAAAGCATTTGCTGATATCATCATAAAGATAACTGCGCGCCTGCTCATTTGTCTGAATCCCGCGATTCAAAAGGATTTGCGCGAGTATCGGAGAAATGCCCAGGCCTTTGGCAAGTGACCGCTGTTTTTCTACGTCAATTTTTTTTATATTCCATATTTTTTGCATTGATATTCCTTATGATTGTCTTTAGCTGTTTAAAACACTACACAATATACTAGGTTCTTTCTTAATTAAGTTGAAATTAGGGAGAGATGATGGAAAAATTTTTAAGCGAATTCACAAATCTAGGCAAAGACACGTTATGTTTTTGGGTACCCTTTTGGGCGCGAGGACTGTCTGAGCCCTTGACATCTTTGATGTCAAGGGCGAGTTCCACAGCGCCAAAAACATGGCGTGCATTTGCCGGTCCCGCCGTTCTTAGACGGGAAGATTGGTGTTGAGCGTAAAATTTATTCATCATCTTGTCATCACTTCACTTACACAATTTTTATCAACTTATTTACGAATGCCCCATATACTACTTCCCCCATTCACTCACCGATTACCAGCAGGTTATTTTTTATCCTGTTTTTTTACAAACTCTTTTCTATGCTGGATAGTTACAAGCAGTACTATGGCCTGTCCCGCGATAAGCAGCCCTGCCTTAAGCAAGTCACCCCTGCCCCATGTATTCTCTTTAAAATAAGCCGCGAAATAGATCAGACAAAGCAAAATACCTGTTACCACTATCCTGATCAGCTCACCGTTATAATGCGCCTGCTTCAAGCTGTAGCGCTCCGGCTGTTTCCGGATATAAGGAAAAATACGGGGAATAAAGGCCGGAACTCTCTTTTTGTAATTTATATACTCCTCTTTGAACAACTCTGTGAGCACGGCTTCTTCTTTTTTCATGGTTCCTAAATAAAAGAAGAAAAATAAAACAATATATATCAGGATGAGCATTACATCCCGGACAAACAGGCAGAAACCAAGGCCCATAAGAAAATTTCCCACATACAGCGGATTGCGCACAAAAGAGTAAGGCCCTGAAGTAGTTAGTACCCTTATCTTTTTTATATATCCGGCTGCCCAGCAGCGCGTTAATAATCCGGCCAAAACAAACCATATACCCGGTATAAACTCAAGGCCCTGTTTATAAGCGGACACGATATATACAATAGCAAACGGATATACTGCCCACAATCGTAATTTTTTAAACCTCATCACATCACTTCCTACTAAAACTTATAACAAATTCCCGTGTTAATTGCCCATTCATCAATCACCCTGATCTCCGCGCTTATACTTGCTTTCTTCATAAAGCGATAGTTGCCGCCGATCATCAAACCCCAGGAGTCTTCCGCCTTTAAACGGCGCCTGAAGCCATCAACCTTGTATTTGAGCTGTGCCGCGCTGTACTGCGGGCCAAAATACAAAGCTGTTTTTTTCCATTCTTTTATAAACAGCCAGGTGCCCTGCCACTCATCCCAGATAACACGATGTATTTCATCATTAATTGTATCTTTAAAAGGATGGCAGCTTATATGCTGAAATCCAACTATTGATTTTAAGGCGCGTTGTTCATCCTGATACACAAGATAGCGCAATCCATAACCTCCCGCGAAACCGCTTGAAAAATCAAGATCCGTACCGTCATTACGCTTAAAACTAATACTGCCCATGCCGATCTTTCCGTCCAGAAAAAACCGTTCCGTTAAAGCATAACTTGCTTTAAGAAAATACTGCTTTGTCGTCCCCTTGCCTTCGGCTTTATTGAAGCCGCGCGAAAAGATATTGTTGAATTGAAAACCCCAGATTGTTTTACTCGAAGCAGGCAGAAAATTGCCCTCAGATGGAATAGCCATTGCATTTATAGAGGATAACGAAAGAATCAATAGCGTGATGACAATAATCCGTCCCATGGAATACAGTCCTTATGGCGGCACTGTTGCAAAACACGCATCTGTGGCGTTATTCGCTTACTCACTTGTGCGGCGTACGACAGGTACGCCTCCCCCGTGGAAATCAAAGATTTCCTGGGGCTGGATCCTTGGAATTTCTCTGAAATTCCTAAGGGCGCGTTCGTTCACGAATGCCTTACATCTGCACATTTTGTAACAGCGCCATAGTTCATAAATTTAAATAGATAAGCGCATAAAAAAAAGCTTTATAAATTTATCTTATACGCGAATCCGCGAGTTGTCAATTTCACGTACGCACAACGCGCATCTATCCAACTATTTCTTCAAAAAGAAAGCCGCCAGACTGGTGGTGGAAAATTATTTTGGCGGATTTAAAGATTAATTTTGCCATGGACGAGCAAAATTAATCTTTCCCTCGGAGACTGGCAGGACTGCCAGGCGAGAATGAGCCAAAGTAATTTTTCAGCGCCAGTGTGCAAACCTTCTTTCGCCTATTTGATTATTATATTTTTTTTATGTCTATACACTGGATTTTCACGTAATAACTCTTTTCTTACCACTAACGTTTACGCTATTACTTTAAAAAATAGCCGAACACTAGTGAGCCTATAATAAATGAACGCGAAAATTCAATCCTGCGGCTCCTCATTTTCAACTACCTGCGCCTCAACATCAATAACATCGCCTTCTTGAAACTCAGGGCCTTTTCGATACGTAGGGCCTTTGGTTTTTTTTGTTTTCGCGAAATTCGTGAATATTATATTTTTTCCGATTGTCAGCGCCCCGGTAAACAGGAACAGCAGGATTGCCCCTAAAAGGATCCAATAAAAAAATCTAAAGAAAAGCAGCCCAAAGAAGAAATTAAAAAACAGCAATACCCCGATCAAATAAACTGCCTTGCCTATAATTCTTAAAAAATTAAAACTTTGGCTCATCACTCAAAACACCTTTTTGGTTTTAAAACCTCTAAAATATTCACCACCGAGGACACAGAGTTCACATCTGCCTGCCGGCAAGGCAGGGAGAAAAACTAAAGCATAAATCGTTCTATTGCGATAATTCATTGACCTTCACTCTATGTCCCCTCACATTATTAATCTTTTTATCCCTTCGTTTAGCCTCGTATTGTCAAGAATCAACCATAGAGAATTGTGTCTTACTCTGCAGTCTCTGTAGATTTTTATTCTCACACAAAACCGCAAAGATCACAAAACTTTTTATTTTTACCACGAATGATACGAATTATACGAATAAATTATTTGATAATCCGCTCATATTCTAGTTTTGGGTAATGACCAAAATTTACCAGAAGCCCCAAGCGTTTATCCGCCGCTTTTAAATAATTATGGACTTGTGCTCTATGTTCATCCGTAAGGGCTTTTACCGACTTAAGTTCAACAATTATTTCTTTAAAACACACAAAGTCAGGTTCATAGGTTTGCTTTAATTTTCGGTCATTATATCGAAGTTCTAATTTTGGTTTCTCAATAAAAGAAATATTCTGTTCTTCAAATTCAATACCTAAACATTCCTGATATACTGCTTCAAGAAATCCATTGCCTTTTTCATTGTAGACTTCAAAGCAAGCTCCGATTATCTTATAACTTTCATTTTTGAACAATATATCTTTATCCATATTCGTTTAATTCGTGTGATTCGTGGTTGTATTATCTTATCTTTTTTATTCTCTGTGTCTCTGTGCCTTTGTGTGATTGATCGTTTTTTATTCTATTTTTATTGTTAATAGTATCGGGTTCCTGAAGCACTGCTCTCCCCCGCAACATACCCGGTGGAAAAAGCCGCCTGAAGATTAAAACCTCCGGTTAATCCCGCTATATCAATAACCTCACCGCAAAAATAAAGCCCTTTTATGATTTTTGATTCCATGGTTTTAGGATTTATCCGGCAAGTATCTACCCCCCCTCTTGTAACCATGGCCTCTTCCAGCGGACATAATCTTTGCACAGTCAATTGTACACTTTTAAGTATATTTAGCAAGGTTCTTTTTTCTTTTTTATTGAGCTGATTAAGCGCCTTCTCCTCGTTAATACCCGCGATATCAAGACATACAGACAGCAGTTTTCTGGGGATATTGAAAAGTAAAACATTCTTGCATTTAGCTCGGGGGCTCATCCGGATAAGCGCATTAAGTTCTTCAATTGCCTGCTCATACGTATAACAGCCGATAATGTCCATACGCAGGGTTGCCTCTTGCAAATCAATGTACATGCTCATATCAAAAGCAGCCGGCCCGGAAATCCCGTAATGGCTGAAAACAATATCACCCCTGATCTGCTTTTTCTTTTTCCCGGCGCAATACAAGGAAATATCCGCGTTTATGCTGACCCCCTGCAATTTTTTTATCCAGCCTTCCTTAATTTCTATGCCGGCCAGGCCGGGGCGGCATTTAATCAGATCATGCCCTGCTTTCTTTGCCCATTGATATCCCGAACCATTTGAACCTAATTGAGGATAGCTTTTGCCTCCAGTGGCGATTATAATCTTGCCGGCTTCAAAGAAATCTCTTTGAAGCGTTTTAACCCCTTTTACCTGCCCCTCAGAAACAACCAGCTCGGTTACAAGCGTGCGGCATTTAATGTCCACCTGAGGCCGCTCCAGGTATAACTGCAGCGCTTTAATAATATCGCCTGACTTATCTGTGGCCGGGAACACCCTTGAGTTTTCTTCAATCTTTGTTTTCACTCCGTATTTCCGCAGCAGATGCCTTAGGTCAACATTAAAAAAATTATTAAAAACATTGTACAGGAATTTGGGATTATCAACATAATATTGCGCGAACCCCTCCAGGCCAACCGCGTTTGTCACATTGCAGCGCCCATTGCCGGTAATACGCAGTTTTACGCCCAGCACATTGTTGCGCTCAAGAAGTAAAACTGATCTGCCCAGTTCTGCCGCCCGGCCTGCCGCGATCATTCCAGCAGGCCCGCCTCCGATAACAATAACATCATAATGTTTTGACATATTTAGTTCCAGGTTATAAGTGATGAGTTACTAATTATGAGTTGAAATTACAAGTTAATAGTTTTTTGCTTTTTTTTTCCAGCTTCCCTTTTTTCATTCATAACTCATCACTAGTAATTCATAACTATTATCTATCCCTTACTTACCCGCTAATCTAATACCAGCTTTCTTTTTCATCATTTTTAACCCAAAGTTTTGTCAAGTCCGCGGTGATTTTATCCGCTATATCTTCAGCTAATTCCTTAGATTCATGTTCATAACTACTCTTTTTCCGCAGCCTTTTTTTAAGGCCTGTATTCGCGATAAAATCTTTTACCCCAAGCCACTTTGCTCCGATAGAACGGCAATAAAACGCTACGGCCTTATCATCGCTGACAACCACATACTGACTGGGATTGGAAGTTTTTTCTATCATGCGCTTTATTACATCGTCTGCTGATTCGCTCCTGCTGAATATTACCCCTATATCTGTTTTCATCCTTGGGCTAACCACTTCAGCCTTACCGTCAAAAACAATGGTTACCTCATTGCGTTTACTGCCCTGGGGCTTATAGCGTTCAATAAATCTTACAAGGCCTTCTCTTCCTGAGCTTAATTTCTTACCGGTCAGAAAAGAAACCTGCTTAACAACATTGTATCCGTCAATAATATAATGTAGTGACATAATAACCTCTGTTATAGGTTACGAATTATGAGTTATGAGTTGCAAGCAATAAGACCTAAAAGGGCACAAGGCACACGTAACAACAGTTACATTCCAGAGAACAGAAAACAGATGACAGAGAAAAGAAACAGAAAAAAATAAAGATCAAGTAATAATCACATATTATCTCTGGTTATATTTTTATCATACTTCTATTTGCTGTGTCTTGTCCTGCACTGCCGAACGAAATATCTTATTTAAGCTTCACCTCGGCATCTCGGAGCAATACCACAAGAAACTTCATTCGGGATAGTTGACCCTTTTTCACTGTTACTATCGGTTACTAACGGTTAATATTAGTTACTAGAAGTTACATATGATTGCCTGGCGTTAAAGGTATTCAGATGATTTTTAAGCGCGTTCAGAATTTTAGATAAATCAAGCGCGAATTTACGGACACAGTTATATATGCGATGAGTGTCTGAGCCCGCCGCACTTTGGCGGGAGAGTTCTCAGAGCGCCGTAAATTTGTGATTGCTTTATCGGTCCCGCTACTTTTGGGCGGGGAAAAATTATGTCAAGTGTAAAATTATTTGAATACTTCACTTAGCTTTCTGCCAACCTATTTCAGGATAACACACTCGCAACTTTTACCTTTTACCTTTTTACTTTTTACTTTTTACTTAAAACCGCGTCCCTCGTCCTTCAGATTTTTTCGCTCTGTTCTCTCTAAACGCAGCTGCCCGCAGGCGCCTTGAATATCCGCGCCCCGCGAACGCCTTAGAGTAAAATTAAGCTTATTTTCATCAAGCGTCTGTGTAAATTCCGCAAGCCGCGCTTTTTCTGCGCGTTTAAACTGCATCGCGTCCACAGGATTAAACGGGATAATATTTACCTTGCACTTAAGCCGGGTAAGCAGCTTCGCGAGATCAAGGGCTGCTTTTTTTGAATCATTAACCCCGTCGATTATCACATATTCAAAGGTGATCATGCGGTTTGTCACTTGTGTATATTCCCTGGCCGCCTTTATCAGCATTTCCAGAGGAAATTTCTTATTTACCGGCATAAGCCGGTTTCGCGTATCATTATCCGCCGCGTGCAAGGATATCGATAATTCAAACTGCATATTCTCTTTGGCCAGGCGCGATATCGCATCAGGCAAGCCGCAGGTTGAAACAGTTATCTTCCTGGCAGCTATTCCCAGATAATCAGGATGGTTAATTATCCGTATTGCCTTTAAGGTATTCTCATAATTTGCCAGAGGTTCTCCCATGCCCATAAACACAACATTAGTTAACGGCCTATGGGGGTTGTCTTTTTTTACAAGCAATAACTGCGAAACGATTTCATCTGCCCTAAGGCCGCGAACCAATCCATCCTTGCCGCTGGCGCAAAACAAACACCCAAAAGCGCACCCTGCCTGAGTAGATACGCATACAGTCGCCCGCTTAGTTGTCGGGATAAAAACAGTTTCTATAGACTGCGCGTCATTGGTAATAAAAATATATTTCGAGGTTTTATCAACAGCTGAGGTTAATTTTAATTCCTGGTAAAGGCTGAGCGGCTGATTTTTTCTATCCAGCTCTTCCCTGAGTTCTGACGGAAGGTTTTTCATGCCCGAAAAAGACAAAACCCCTTTTTTAAACATCCAGTCCAGTACCTGCTTCGCGCGATACACAGGCTGTTTATACGCGCTGATTATTTTTTTCAGTTCATCGGGCAGCAGCCCTGCTATAATTGTTTTTTTATTCATAAGGTTTTAAAAAGAATATTGGTCATCCAATTCAAAAGCATTTTTAATAAGATTGATTTTTTTAACGTTTGTTATTTCATTAAACATAACCGCGGCCACATCAAAACGAAAATTGCCTTCATATATGCCCTGCATTTTAAGATAGCTTAAAACCACCTGGGATATCTTCCGCTGTTTAGCTTTGCCAACTGCCTCCTCAGGCCGCCCCCGCTGCTCATCCGCGCGTGTTTTGACTTCTATAAAACAAAGTACCGCGCCCTCATAAGCAATAATATCAATCTCCCCAAGGCGGTTACGGTAATTGCGTTTTATGATTTTATAGCCGTGTTTTTTTAAATATTCCGCGGCAATATTCTCACCTAATATCCCCAATTCTTTTTTTGTCTTATTATCCATACTTGTTTTTTTCCGCAATCCCGGCTAAGAGCCATGAACGATACGCTCTACACTGTCTTTTTATATAGCGTATCCAGAGGGCTATTCGGCGCATTGGACATATCGCGCATAACATGCGTATAAATCATTGTCGTCTCAAGATTATTATGCCCTAAAAGCTCTTGTACCTGCCTAATATTTGTCCCGTTCAGTAAAAGATGTGTCGCGAAACTATGCCTTAACGTATGCACAGTCGCGTTTTTCGCGATTCCTGCCTTCTTTACCGCGTTTTTAACCGTGTTCTGTATGGATTTTTCACTTATATGGTGCCGGCGTATCTTTCCGCTTCTGGGATCCACTGATAATTTTGCCGCGGGAAAAACATACTGCCATCTCCAATCCCGGCTGGCATTCAGATACTTTCTTTCTAAAGCAAAAGGCATATAAACCTCTCCATGCCCTGCTGCTAAATCATTATCATGCAGCACTTTCACTTTCTCAAGTTGGCGTTTTAAATTATCCTTTACAAAAGCAGGCAGCAAGGTAGGCCTGTCCTTATCCTGCTTGCCGCTTCTTACAAATATCAACTCCGAGTTAAAATCTATATCCTGCACCCTAAGCCTGGCAAGCTCCATAAGCCGAAGCCCTGCTCCGTATAACAACTGCAGAACAAGCAGATTCCCGTTACTGACATTATCAAACAAACTCTTGACCTCATCCTCTGTCAATACAACCGGAAGCCTCAGGCCGCGTTTTGCCCTTACCACCTTATCCAAATCAGTAAGCCTGATATTAAGCACATTGTTAAACAAAAATAACAACGCGTTAAACGCCTGATTTTGGGTTGAAGAAGAAACCCTCCTTTTCACTGCCAGATAGCTTAAAAAATCTCTTACCTCATCCGACGTCAGCTCAGGCGCCTTTATATTTTTATGCTTAACATCCTTTAAATAAACAAAGAACCTGTTTATCCATTCCAGGTAGGCGCGTTCCGTTCTGTAAGAATAGTGCTTTATCCTTATTGCCTGCCGCGTTTTATCCAATACCTCAAAAAGATCCTTATCACTTTCGGCAACGGCATTGCCAAAATTAGCCTTTATTTTACTGCCCTGAGGAAAACTATCAAAATATAACCGCAAAGACTCCTCTGCCTGCTGTACCTGCCAATCGGCAATATTTTCCCGCTCCCTTAAATTATCCAGAAACTTTTCTATCTCCAGCGTTAACTCCAAAGCATTATCGTTAGAAAAAAAGCTTAGAAACCTGTTTACCCAATACGCGTAAAAAGATACACTCTTTTCCGGAACAATATTTCGCTCTAAAAGAAATTTCTGAAATTCAGGCAACACATCATTTAACATATCACACCTCTTATATCCTTCAGCCGCTAAGACACAAAGACACTAAAATTACAAAACATTTATCCCCCTACGCTAAAAATAAAATATCCACCACAGAGCTCACAGAGTTCACAGAGAAAACACATAACAGCTTCTAAAAAATCTTTCGGCTTTATTTGACACTACCACACAACTTGCCACAAAATACGCACTGCGTATTTTGTGCTATTATAGAGAAATTACGAAGCAAATTCAAGCCTTTTTTCTCTAAAAATAAACATTGCCAGAAAAAATAAAATATGCTATCCTGTAAAAAAAATCAGAAAATACGCAGTGCGTCTATTATATGTTGGACGGGGATTAATAAAAAAATGAAAATAAAGCATCCCCGTCCAACATCGGAGCTAAGCTTGCAGCATTGAGCAATTTGCTGGGCTTCATTTGAAGGGGTAACTCAATATTATGTCAAGGTTCGATAGATACTATA
>JAKLQT010000225.1 GCA_022013205.1 Candidatus Omnitrophota bacterium
CGACAAACAAGGATAAGCCCACAACATTATCTCTGGCAACAAGCGGAAAGATAAACAATGATTTCGGGTTTTCTACCGGAATATATTTTAGAATATCCGGTTTTGTTTTTAGCTGGGGGATAAGAACTGCTGTTTGCTCCTCAATTAACCGCTGGTATATTTTTTTATCAAGCTTAAAACGTTTTTGCACTATTTGTTCTAAATCATATTCAACCCCGTTCAATGCCCCGAAGAAAAATTCCTTTGTTTTGCTGTCAAAAAGCAATAAAGCACAGATATCTATTTTTGTTATTTCAACCAAATAACGCGCCGTTAAATTTGAAATGCTCCGCAGCTCAAGCAGCCCCTCGATTTCTTTATTAACCTGATGCAGTAAAGAAAGATTATTCAAAAGCCTGTCCTTGCGGTCTGCATCGGCCTTAGCCTTTAGCCCGCGCTTTATTACATCACAAAGCTCCTCAACCTCAAAAGGCTTAAGCATATAAGAATAGGCCCCCGCATTCATTAGAGTTATAGCCTTATCAATGGAGGAAAACGCGGTGATTATAATAACAACAATATTAGGATATCTTCTTTTTATTTTTTTCAGAACCTGCATGCCGTCCAAGTCAGGCAATTTTAGATCCAAAAGAACCAGATCAAAACCAACCTCAAGCCATTCGATCCCCTGTTTGCCAAAAGCAGTAGTTTTAACATCATAACCCGCCTCTATTAAGATTGCCGCAAGACTTTTTGTCGCAAGCTGCTCATCATCAATAATAAGAATCGATATTTTCTTATCCTGCATAATATTATTCACCTCTTATCTAAGCTTTCTTTTTTTAAAAGGCTCTTGATCTTTTTAGCCAGTTTTTTCCCTGCTCTTTTTGGAAATTTTTTACTGCCTATAACAGCGGTTCTGCAAAAATTACTTTTGTTTCTTATCACAATAGCTTCAAGATGCAGATTGCCGGCCTTAATTGTGGCTAAAGCCCCGATAGGCACTCTGCACCCTCCTCCCATAGCACGCAGAAATTCACGTTCAGCCGTAACCTCAATTTCGGTTTTATTAGAATTTAATTTTCTTATTATCGGCCCTATTTTTTTATCATCCTTTCTTATCTGGATGCCTAACGCGCCTTGCGCAGGAGCAGGAAGCATTATATTCTGCCCCAAGTATTCTGTAATGCGTCCCGGCCATCCCAATCTTAAAACTCCTGCCGCGGCAACGACTATGGCATCGTAATCTCCCTTCTCAAGCTTTTTAAGGCGCGTATCCAGATTCCCCCTTATATCCGCGATTTTTAAATCCGGCCGGATTAAAAGCAGCTGCATTTTTCTTCTTGGGCTGGAAGTCCCGATACAGCTTCCTTTTTCCAGTTTAGATAGCTTCTCTGCGTTTCTTGAAATTAAAACATCGCTGTATTCGGCTCTTTTTGTAACCGCGGCGATTTCCAATCCATCATGAATGTCAACCGGCAGATCTTTCATACTATGTACGGCAAAATCAATCTTTCCTTTTATAAGCGCCTCTTCAATTTCTTTTACAAACATTCCCTTTGCCTGCTTTTTGGGCCATGTTTTAAGGCGGTCACCGCTGGTCACAATTCCTCTAATTTCGAAATTATACTCCGGAAATATTTTACTCAGCTTTTCCACAACTATTTTTGACTGCCTCATAGCCAAAAGGCTTTTGCGGCTGCCGGCAATGATCTTTTCTTTAGAGTTCATTATAAAGTAATCCCTGAAGTTTAGGCTCGATTTTTTTTAAATGGTTATCAATAATAACTTCGATCTTTTCTGCCTCCTTCAACCTATCTTCCAGGTTTGCGTCCTTGACTCTTTTTAAATCATCAAGGTTATAAACATAAACATTATTCAGTGTATTTACATCAGGGGCAACATTTCGCGGCAGGCCTAAATCAATAATAAACACAGGCCTGCCCTTGCCCATTGAGATAATCTTACTCATCATTTCCTTTTTAATCAAAGTATGCGGCGCGTTAACCGAGCTGATGACAATGTCTGCCTCAATAATCGCCTTTGGAAACTCATCAAAGGCGATTGCTTTGCCGTTAAATTTTTTTGCCAGCTGCTGGGCGCGGGAAAAAGTCCTGTTGGCGACTAACACCATTTTTGCTCCTCTTGAATAAAGGTATTCCGCGGACAGTTCTCCTATTTTTCCGGCTCCTACGATCAAGATACTTTTTTCAGCAAGGCCCCCGAATATCTTGCGGGCCATTTCCACAGCAGCCGTGCTTATAGAGACAGCGCCGCAGCCTATCTGGGTCTGGCTGCGCGCGCGCTTTCCTATCTTTATAGCTTCCTCAAAGACAAAGGGAAATACCCTTGAAACCGCTCCGGTTTGCCTGGCTTTTAAATACGCGTTTTTTACCTGCCCCAGTATCTGGGTTTCTCCCAGTATTTGTGAATCAAGAGAGCTGCTTACCCGGAACAAATGTTTTATAGCCTCTATCCCGTTAAGGGTATACAGATATTTTTCATAACTGCTGTTTGAAACTTTGTGAAAAGAATTCAGAAAATTGGTCAATGCACCGTTTATTTTTTCCTTTGGCCTTCCGAGAGCATAAATCTCCACCCTGTTACAGGTAGATAGAATTACGCCTTCTTGTATCTGCGCGTCAGTTTTTAA
This sequence comes from Candidatus Omnitrophota bacterium, assembly GCA_022013205.1. Classification (GTDB taxonomy): domain Bacteria; phylum Omnitrophota; class Gorgyraeia; order B26-G9; family B26-G9; genus JAGLQQ01. Next base: position 2,633 of record JAKLQT010000225.1, read on the forward strand.
ACGCGTCAATGCCTCTTCCAATGAGTTTTTTGAAAAAGCAAACTTCTCTCTTACCTCAATAGGCGCGCTGCGGTGATTAAGTCCGACCATTGTAATATTCATAATTTTAATTTATAAGTAAGAATGTAATCCCGGAAGCAAGTAACTAACTCCCAGGTAAGTAAACAGAACACAAATAAATCCGATTATTGATAATATCGCTGCTCTTTTTCCTCTGTAGCCGGAATTTAACCGCGCGTGCAGATAAGCCGCGTATATAAGCCATGTGATAAATGACCACGTCTCCTTAGGATCCCAGCTCCACCAGCTTCCCCATGCCTGAGAAGCCCAGATCGAACCGGTTATAATCCCGGCACTTAACAAAATAAATCCAAAAAGAACCAAATTGTAACTAATCGTATCCATAACCTCCAGGGAAGGCAGCCTATCCAGCAGTTTTCCTGTAAGTTTTAACTTTAACTGTCTCTCCTGCAAAAGATACATAACCCCCAGACAAAAGGCACAGGCAAAACAAGCATAGCTTAAAAAACAAATCAGAACATGAATACTCAGCCAGTAGCTCTGCAAAGCAGGCATAAGCGGAACAACTGTATCATCAAGCAAAGTAGAATATCCTGTTATCAAAAAAGCAAGCGGCATAATAAAAGCGCCGATTATGCTCAAGTGAAATCGATACTCAATAATCAGAAAAATCATGACAACGCACCAGGCAAAAAGAGCCATTGACTCATAAAGATTAGACATAGGCGCAAATCCGCAGATCAACCACCGCATTATCAGCGCGAGGCATTGTGTTAAAAAACCGAAAATTGCCGCAGATAGAGCAATTTTCGAAAAAAGATTTTTTTTGCTCATAGCATATTCGATAAAAAGAACCGCGCTTATTAAATATGCGATAAGAGAACTTAAGAATAATAGTGTATACATGTATTTCTCCCTGAATTTTTACGGTATTTTTAAATACGCCTTTAGGCCATCAATATTACAAATTGTTTTATTTTCAATCATTTCCAAAACATCCGGCCGGAGCAGGCTTTTCACGAATATTTTTTTCCTCTTGTACGTTTCATCCCCGTTATAGATATCTTTTCTTAATCCCGCGAGCCGTTTTAAAGACTTCGCGTATTTTTCAAAAACAGGGCTGCATTCTTCTTTTATTTTTCGGCACATCCCGGGAAATACCCCCTGTGTCGAAATTGCCATCAATATCCCGTTCTGATGCAGTAGAGACGGAATATAAAAGCTGCACGCCTGCGGGCCATCGACAACATTAACAAGTATTTTCATATCCTTAGCATCAACAGCTATCTGCATATTTACCCGTTCATCATTTGTAGCGGCAATAACCAGAAACTTTCCACTTAGAAATTTTTTTTGCTATTTATTTTTTTCATGAATAAAGAGTTTTTTC
>JAKLQT010000226.1 GCA_022013205.1 Candidatus Omnitrophota bacterium
AATAACAACTAACTGGCGAACAACTTGTGGACAACCTGTTAAGTAATGGAGAATAGCGCACTACAACCTGTTTAAAATAAATAAGTTACATTAATAGCTTTCCATTTATAATTATGTGGATAAGTTAAGAGTGCCTAAATAAATTATGACAAGTAAAGCAACTCAATTGTGGGCCGATGTCTTATTGGCCTTAAAACACGAAGTTTCTATTCAAAGTTATGAGACATGGTTAAAACCTACGCAAGGGGTTTCTCTAAACAGTGAGGCTCTTACTGTAGAGGTGCCTAATAAGTTTTTCCGGGAATGGCTGGTTGATCATTATTATGATGTTTTGATTCAGGCAACAGGCCGAATAAGCGGGCAGAAGCTCCGTCTTGATTTTGTTGTTTCTTCCTCAACGCCTGCAGCATTTGTTGCCGCAAACGCTTCTATTTTATCCACGCAAAATACGCAAAACACGCCTGTGCACCGGCCTGATATTTACCTTAACCCTAAGTATACGTTTGATAGTTTTGTTGTCGGGCCAAGTAACCGCTTTGCCCACGCGGCAAGCTCGGCTGTAGCGGAATCTCCGGCGCGTGCCTATAACCCTTTATTTATTTATGGGGGAGTGGGGTTGGGAAAAACACATCTTATGCAGGCAGTGGGCCATTATATCTTACAAAAAAATTCCGCGGCAAAATTAACATATACTTCAAGTGAGCGTTTTACAAATCAGCTTATTAACGCTATCCAGAATAGAACCACAATGCGCTTTAGAGAAAAGTATCGAAGTGTTGATATCCTTTTAATTGATGATATCCAGTTTATCGCAGGTAAAGAAAGTACTCAAGAAGAATTCTTTCATACCTTTAATACTCTTTATGACGCTCATAAGCAGATCGTTGTCTCCAGCGACCGCCCGGCCAAAGATATCAGCAGAATGGAGGAGAGGTTAATATCCCGTTTTGAGTGGGGATTAATCACGGATATTCAACCGCCTGACCTTGAAACACGTATCGCAATACTGCGCAAGAAAGCGGAAAGGGAAGTGGTAAAAGTTCCGGATGAGGTTATGTTTTTCATTGGGGAAAAGATCCGTTCAAATATTAGGGAATTAGAAGGCTCTTTAATTAGAGTTGTCGCTTATTCATTATTAACCAATAATCCTATTTCTATTGCTATTGCCGAAGAAGTCCTTAAGGACGCTATTAAGGAAGATTCGTATATTAAAGTAATAACACTTGATAAAATAATAAAGCTGGTCGCGGATAATTTTGAAATTAAGGTGAGTGATATTAAAAAAGGGGGAAGAAGTAAGGTTATTGCTTTTCCGCGCCATATTGCCATGTATTTATCAAGAGAGTTGACAAACCACTCGCTTTCTGAAATAGGAGAGTTTTTTGGAGGAAGAGATCACACAACGGTTTTACACGCTTATGGAAAAATAAAAAAACAATCCACACAAGATAATAAAATAGGTGAGTTATTAACAGTACTAATTAACAAAATTAAGAATATCTAACTGACTAATTTTATTAAGTTTAAAATCTTATTCACATATTAACATAATTACTGTTATTACTACGGCTACTTGTATAATCTAAAAATATTATAATAATAAACCTTATTGTTAATAAAAAGGGGGATAACATGCGCTTTAAATCCACAAAAAGTATATTAATGTCCGCTATTCAAACAGTCGAAGGAGCTGTCGCGACCAAAACAACTCTCCCTATATTATCCAATGTTCTTATTGAAGCGCATAAAGACATGATAATTTTTAACGCGACTGATCTTGATATCGGAATAATTTATAGAGCGAAGGCAGATGTTCAGGAAGAAGGTACTATAACTGTTCCGGCTAAAAGATTCGCGGATATTATTAAAGAGCTTCCAGATGGGGATGTTTCAATAAATGTGCGTAAAAATTTTAATATGCTGATTGATTGTGAAGATTGTTCTTTCAGGCTTATTGGGCTGCCGAAAGAAGAATTTCCAAATATTCCTAAATTTAATAATAAAGAAAGCGTCACTATAGAACAGTTATTATTGAAAAAACTTTTAAAAAAAGTAAGCTTTGCTATGTCGCGCGATGAGACGAGGTACGTATTAAACGGGACAATGTTTTCTTTTAAAAATAAAAGCATCACCCTGGTCGCGACAGACGGCAGGAGGCTTGCCTTAACAGAGGTTAAAACAACTAATGAAATAGATAAAAAAGAGGTTATTATTCCTGTTAAAACAATAAATGAATTAAATAAAATATTAAAAGAGGAAGGGCAGGTAAAGATAATTTTCACCGAGAACCAGGTGGCTTTTGAATTAAACGGCACGGTTATTGTCTCAAGGCTTATAGAAGGTGAATTTCCGAATTATGAGCAGGTAATCCCGAAAGAAAGAAAAGGCGAGAAACAGGAAAAAATAAAAATAAATAAAGAAAAATTACTATCAGCCGTTAAAAGAGCGAGTCTTTTTACCAGCCAGGATTCTCAATCTATTAAAATAGATGTTTTTAAAAATAAACTCGTGGTCTCTAAAATGACCCCTGATATAGGGGAGGTTAAAGAAGATATCGCGATGGAATATAACGGCAATGAAATAACCGTCGGGTTTAACCCGTGGTATTTAATGGATGTGTTAAAGAATCTAAAAGAAGAGATAATTGAGTTTGAGCTTATTAACGCGGATAAACCCGGTGTATTCAGGGAAGAACTTATTAAAGAGAACGGTTTTTATGTCTATATAGTATTACCTATGCAGATAGCATAATAATTAACATGAGAGAAAATAAAAAAATAAAACCCGTAGCAATAAAAGAATTAATTGATCAATTTTTTAAAGAGCATAAAAAGGCAGGGGAATCATTACAGTCTTTAATAATCGAAAAATGGCAGCAGATAATGCCGGAAAACGCGAATAAGCACTCAAAACCAATAACAATAAAAAATAAAACACTTATTATCGCGGTTTCAAACTCCGCCTGGCTGCATCAATTAACTTTAAAAAAAATAGAAATTTTAAACACAATTAAAGATATGTTGAACACTGAAGATATTATTGATATCCGTTTTAAGATAGGAAAGTAATAAAGTTGTTTTTTTAAATAAAAATAAGGAGTAAGTTTATGCCGGATAAATATGACGCGAGGACAATTCAGGTACTTGAAGGAGTAGAAGCGGTTAGAAAAAGGCCGTCGATGTATATAGGAGACACTACACTTCGCGGATTGCATCATATGGTTTATGAGGTTGTTGATAATTCCATAGATGAGGCATTAGCCGGGTATTGTAAAAAAATAGAGGTTGTTGTTTATGAAGATAACAGTGTTTCTGTTGTAGATGACGGCCGGGGGATACCTGTTGATACACATGAAAAACTTAAAAAACCCGCGGTAGAGGTTGTTATGACCACGCTGCACGCGGGAGGCAAATTTGATCACCGGGTTTATAAGGTATCAGGCGGTTTACATGGAGTTGGTGTTAGTGTAGTGAACGCGCTGTCTGAGTGGATGGAAGTAGAGGTGAGAAGAGATGGAAAAATATATCACCAGAAATATGAACAGGGAAAGACAGCAACAAAACTAACTGTTATTGGAAAAAGTAAAAAAACAGGGACACGGGTTTTTTTTAAAGCGGATAGAGAAATTTTTCCGGACATAAAGTATAGCCACGATATTCTTACTAACCGCTTAAGAGAGCTCGCGTTTTTAAATAAAGGGCTGGTTATTCAATTCTCTGATCAAAGAATTGAAAAAGAAGTAGAATTTTGTTTTAAAGGCGGAATAGCGCAGTTTATTGAACATTTAAATAAAAATAAAATTCCTCTTTTTAAGAGTGTTGTTTATCTTGAGAAAATAAGAGAAGACATAAATGTTGAAATAGCCCTGCAGTATAACGATGGTTACGCGGAAACAGTTTATACGTTCGCTAATAATATCAACACCATAGAAGGCGGCACGCATTTAACAGGATTTAAGTCCGCGCTTACCAGAACATTAAATCAATTTTGTAAAAATAAAAAACTTTCCAAAAACCAGGAAGAAACTTTATCTGGAGATGATGTCAGGGAAGGCCTCGCGGTTGTTATAAGCGTTAAGGTTCCAAATCCGCAATTTGAAGGGCAGACAAAAACAAAGCTGGGTAACAGTGAGGTTGAAGGAATAGTCGCTTCTGTTGTAAATGAGGCGTTGGGAAATTTTCTGGAAGAAAACCCGACCATAGGAAATAAAATAATTGAAAAAGCAAAACTTGCCTCAAGAGCAAGAAACGCGGCAAAAAAAGCGCGTGAACTCACAAGAAGAAAAGGAGCGCTGGATAGCGGTTCTTTACCCGGAAAACTCGCTGATTGTTCAGAGCGGGACGCGGCATTATGTGAAATATATATAGTAGAAGGAGATTCCGCCGGAGGGTCAGCTAAACAAGGAAGAGATAGAAGATTTCAGGCAATACTGCCTATTAAAGGAAAAATTCTTAACGTTGAAAAATCAAGACTGGATAAAATTTTAAGCAACGAGGAAGTGCGCACAATAATAACCGCGCTGGGCACCGGCATAGGCAGTGATTTTGATCTTGAAAAATTAAGATATCATAAACTGATAATTATGGCGGATGCTGATGTTGACGGCTCACATATACGCACCCTGCTGCTCACATTATTATACCGGCAGATGCCGCAATTAATAGAAAAAGGGCATGTTTATATCGCGCAGCCGCCTCTTTATAAGATTAAGCGCGGAAAAAGAGAAGAATATATAGAAACAGAAGCAGCTATGGACAGCCTGCTTTTTGATCTGGGCCGCGAAGGCGTAAAGCTAAAGAACAATAAAAATCAAAAGCAGTTCACAGACAATCAGTTTAAAGACTTGCTGGATCTGCTGTTAGGGGTGGAATTATTAAGCCGCAGCATAGAAAAGAAAGTAATAAAACTATTCCAATATTTAAGCTTAAAGGACAAAAAAACCGGAAAACTTCCTACATATAAAATAATAGTAGAAGAAAAAGGCCAGTTTATATTTAACGAAAATGAACTGGCTGAAATTGTTAAAATAGAAGAAAAAAGACGAGGAAAAGACCTTGATATTAAAGAAATAGGCGGCTTTGGCAGCACTGATGAGACAGACGCGGAAAGCCTGGAAGTGGTATCTTTTCATGAAGCGGCAGATATATTAAAAGTAATGAACAAGCTTGAAAAAATCGGCCTTGATATAACAGACTATGAGGCCGAAGAAGAGCCGGAAAATATAGACGCTGATGATTTATCTTTAAAAAGTAAAAAAGGCGCGAAAACAAAGATATCTGCAGCAAAATCAATAATGCCTAAAGGAAAACAATTGTTAATGCTTATTAATGAGCAAACAAAAGAAGAAGAGTCTATCAGCAGCTTAAAAGAACTCCTTAATATAATAAGAAGCTCCGGAAAAAAAGGCCTGACCATTCAAAGATATAAAGGTTTAGGGGAAATGAATCCGGACCAGCTCTGGGAGACAACAATGAACCCTGAAAAACGCACCATGCTGCAGGTAGTTATAGAAGATGCGGTTGAGGCAGACGCAATGTTTACCATATTAATGGGCGACGCGGTTGAACCGCGCAGAGATTTTATCCAAAACAACGCGAAATACGTAAAGAATCTCGATGTTTAAAATACAGTATTGAGTATTGCGTGAAAAACCGAAGGATGAGAGACGACCACTCGCTTTGCTCGTTAGGACGATGGACGAGAAAATTAAGGGTTATGAGTGGCCCTCCTTTGCCAAGGCTATGAAGGGCGTGAAGGCTTCGGAGGGCAGGCGGGTGACAAATTACGAGTTAAAAGCTAAAGCTGGTGTTGATTTTTGAATCAACTCATATTAACTATTGGTAACCGATAATAACAGGGAAAGAGTTTTTACGCAATACGAATTAGAGAAAAAACAAGGAGATGGAAAAAAATATGTATGCTCAAAACGAAAAAATAATAACAGTTCCCATTGAAGACGAAATGAAAAAGTCTTACATTGATTACGCGATGAGTGTAATCGTCGGACGGGCCCTGCCGGATATCCGTGACGGATTAAAACCTGTGCACAGAAGAATTCTTTACGCTATGAAAGATTTAAACCTTGAGCATAATAAACCCTATAAAAAAAGCGCGCGTATTGTCGGAGAAGTCCTTGGTAAATATCATCCGCACGGAGACAGCGCGGTTTATGATTCTCTGGTGCGCATGGTCCAAGAGTTTTCCCTGCGGTATCCTTTGGTTGACGGACAGGGAAACTTTGGTTCTATCGACGGAGATTCAGCAGCGGCGATGCGCTATACAGAAGCGCGCATGGCGGCGATTACACGCGAATTACTGGTAGACATAGAAAAAGATACTGTGGACTTTGCGCCTAATTTTGATGAATCCTTACAAGAACCCACGCTTTTACCGGCCGCGGTGCCGAATTTACTAATCAATGGTTCAAGCGGTATTGCCGTCGGCATGGCTACAAATATTCCGCCCCATAATCTAACCGAGGTTATTGATGGAGTGATTGCCTTGATTGATAACCCGGATATTACAACTAAGGAACTGATGCAAAAAATCCCTGGGCCGGATTTTCCTACAAGAGGGATAATATGCGGGCGCGAAGGTATTAAAAAGGCGTACGAGACCGGGCGTTCACCCATAAAGGTCAGGGCAAGGGCAAGTATTGAGCAGCAAAAAAATAACAAAGAATCAATTGTGATTACAGAGATCCCTTACCAGGTTAATCAAACCAATGTAATCAGCTCGCTAGTCAATCTTGTGCAGGATAAACGCATTGAAGGTATTTCTGATGTGCGTGATGAATCCCATAAAGACGGTATGCGTGTTGTTATAGAATTAAAAAGGGATACCAATGCCCAGGTAGTGCTGAACCTGCTCTATAAACATACACAGCTTGAAACGACTTTCGGTATAATATTTCTTTCGCTTGTTGATAATCAGCCGCGAATTTTACCTTTAAAACAAATCCTGTATTACTTTGTTGAACACCGCAAGGAAATTATTATGCGCCGCACAAAATTTGATCTTCGTAAAGCGCAGGAAAGAGCGCATATTTTAGAAGGGCTTAAAATATGCCTGGATAATCTTGACGAGGTTATTAAAACAATCCGGCAGTCAAAAAACACCAATGAGGCCAGGATCGCGTTAATGGATAATTTCGGGCTGTCAATTGCCCAGGCCCAGGCCATACTTGAGATGCAGCTGCAAAGGCTGACGGCCTTAGAAAGAGAAAAAATAGAAAACGAATATTTAGAGCTGATCAAAAGAATAAGTATGTTAAAGGCTATTCTTGCTGATCCGAAAAGAGTATTATCAATAATAAAAGAAGAGCTGTCTGAGTTGCAGAAAAAATACGGTGACGAAAGGCGAACGCAGATTATCGCGCAGATAGATGACCTGGAGATAGAGGACCTTATCGCTGAGGAAGATATGGTTATAACTATTTCTCACGCGGGGTACATCAAGCGCTTGCCTGTGAGCACATACCGCAAACAAAAACGCGGCGGCAAAGGTGTTTCCGGACTTGGTATGCGGGACGAGGATTTTGTGGAACGGTTGTTTATTGCCTCCACGCACGATTATCTGCTGGTGTTCACAGATAAAGGAAAGGTTTATTGGCTGAAGGTATATGAAATTCCGCAGGCAGGACGGCTGTCCAAAGGTAAGGCTATTGTTAACATGCTCCAGTTTGAATCCGGTGAAACTATTGCCGCTCTTATACAGGTCAAGAATTTTGAAGAAGGTAAGTTTTTGATAATGTGCACTGCAAACGGGCAGGTCAAGAAAAGCGATCTTATGGCGTACAGCAATCCGCGAAAAGGCGGTATAAACGCGATTACCATTCGAGATAAAGATAAGCTTATTGCCTGCCAGCTTACCGACGGAAACCATGAAATATTCCTGGCCACATACGAAGGAAAAGCGATTAGATTTTCCGAGACAAATGTGCGCGAGATGGGCAGAACCGCCTCAGGCGTACGCGGCATATCACTGGGGAAAAAAGATAAAGTTATCGGCATGGAGCTTGTGGACAAAGACGCGACACTTCTGACGGTAACGGAAAACGGCTTTGGAAAAAGGACAAAAGTAGATGAATATAGATCTCAAAGCCGCGGCGGAAAAGGGATCATTAATATTAAAACAACCGAGGCCAACGGAATGGTAGTCGGCCTGGATACAGTTGTGGACAACGACGAACTTATGCTTATAACCTCCAGCGGCATGATCGTCCGCTGTCCAATGAAAACCGTAAGGACCACAGGCCGTTCTACGCAGGGGGTTCGCCTGATGCGCTTAACCGGCGAGGATAAGGTAGTAGCTGTGGCGCGGGTCGCGGCAAAAGAAGAAGAAGATGATGAAAGCAGCGCAGAAGCAGAAACCGCATGAGTTAATCGAGCATACTGCTGATTTGGGGTTACGGGTTTTCGCGCGCAGCACGCAGGAGTTATATGTTAACGCGGCAAAAGGGATGTTTAATATTATTGCCCGAAGAAAACCGCGCGCAAAAAAAGAAACATATATAAAAAAAATAAAGTTTGAGCTTAATATTCGCGCGCGTAATCGCGAAGAGCTTTTAGTTGGCTGGCTAAGTGAGCTGCTGACATTATTTGACATACACGATCTTATTTTCATCCGCTTTAAAATCAACCAACTCACCACCAGGCAGGTCAAAGCAATTGCCTGGGCCGAGCCATTAAACAAGCAAACATATACTCGCAAAACAGAAATAAAGGCAGTAACCTATCACCAGCTGAAAATAAAAAAGGCAGGGGGAATATTTATCGCGGAAATAATTTTTGATGCATAGAGCTGCTGCAAAAAATCATGCATATTTTGGAAAAATCATTGACCATAAAACGTTATATTGACGGGGTCAAAAATAACGATGGGAAATTGTTTAATTAACCACCTGTGGCAGCGATTTTTCTATGAGCATATTATCAACATAGATACGTCATTACAAAATATACGTAACTATATAACCCACCATTCCACCTACGCGGTGGAATGGTGGGTTCGAAATAAAACACGCCACTGATAAATATAAGCTAAAAATTCCAAAAGGACCTAACCATACCTGCACCTACGAGGTGCAGGTGGTTATAATATGGGTAAGATATTCCCTGAAAAACGGCAATAAAGAGTTAAAAACAGGTTGTTGAACGGAAAAATTTGAACTATAATATAGAAAATAGCAATAAGTTCCGAAAATTTGCTTTTAACCAGGAAAACCCCTTTGATTTTGGGCTTTTCCTACAGCCTCGACAGATGTAAAAATGGAGAATAATATGAAATATTTTAGAAAAAGTATAAAAATGAATATATTTTATTTGCTAATAAGTTGTTTTTTATTTTTTGGCGGCCCCTTTGGATGTGTCTATCGCCAATATTCCGGAAGATCTTTGCCACATAATGAATTTGCGACCATTTTGATACGAAATGACTCAACTATAATCAGAACTATTGACGGAAAACCTACCCATCCAAGCCTAGGTAAAACTCTTTTATTTGGCGGCCTTTACGGTTTTCTCTTTAGAGATACTATACACACAAAAGCACTGGTAGCTCCTGGTAACCATATATTATCAGTCGATTACGTGACTTCCTATGCTCGTTCTACAAGGCCTCATTCGGTTGAATTTTTTGCAGAACCTAATCATACATATGGAATAAATGCTGTTATTGGTGATGTACTTCCAAACACCTTTGACTTTGATACAACATCTTATAGTTGGGATGTGTTTTTGGAAGACATAACTGAGCCTTCACCAGTAAATGTTGGCAGCAACATAATACCGTCTGCGGCTGATATAATGCCGTCTGAACAAAGAGGTCAATGAAAAATTTAGGGGACGCGTAGCTTAAAGATTTAAAGTTTATTTTTACCCTCTTAGCTTTTTCCCTTTTTTATCGACAAATCACACAAAAAATATCACCTAAAAGGGTACTCCAGCAGATTAATCTTGTAAAAAATGATTAATCTGGGGTAAAATAAAATCATAACAAAGCATCCATGAAAATGCACCTGCCGTCAAGACAAATGTCAAGGAACAATAATTTTTGATATTTTACTATTAAAATAAACTCAACTCATCCATCCGCGCTTTAAATTTGCGCATAATAGTAATTATAAGAGGGTGTGCCAATCACTTCAATGGTCTGCAAGTTTAAAAGGAGGGGAGGGGGCAGCTCTCCAAAATACAACCTAAAGCCCACCCCCGGGGTGTGCTTTAGGTTGCTTGATGTTTTTGGGAGCATTTTTGAGGTGGGGGCTGTGCCTGCCCCCGATGAAACGTCCCCCAGCCTTCATTTCCTTTTGTCGTCAAAAGGAAACGAAGCAAAGGAAAACCGCCCCTGAGAAATTTTTGCATATTTCTAATGATTTAGGTTGCTGGATGAATTTCCGAGTCTAAATCCCCGGAAATTCACCGCCGAAAAGGCAATCCTGCCTTACGGCGCTCCAACATCGTGTTTTCGTCCATCCACCTAAATCAAAGAAATATAAGCTAAAAATTCCAAAAGGGGAGTAACGCGTATAAAATACAGTATTATACGAAACGCTTATAACATGCTATTATAGAGATATTATGAATTGCTAAGAGCAAAGAATTGAGTTAAAATTGTAAACAGGTGACGTAAATACCGGAAAATAGGAAGGTTCGTATATTAATTGTTGGGCGCAATTCATTAAAATAATTGAAAATATTGTTTAGACATGATAAAGTAAATAAAAATAATTTAAAAATTGTGAGCATAAAATGGAAATAACTACTGACATATATTTTGGAGATAGCAAGGAACAATTAAAACTACTTTCAAATAACTCAGTTGACCTTGTTGTGACATCACCGCCTTACGCAGACCAGAGAAAAAATACATATGGTGGAATTCATCATAACAAATACGTGGATTGGTTTTTGCCTATTTCCAAAGAGTTGTTACGTGTTCTAAACCCAACTGGAACTTTTATTTTAAACATCAAGGAAAAAGTGGTTGAAGGAGAGCGCAGTACTTATGTAATGGAGCTTATTTTAGAAATGCGTAAACAGGGATGGCTATGGACAGAAGAATTCATCTGGCATAAAAAAAATTGCTATCCAGGTAAATGGCCAAATCGTTTTCGTGATGCCTGGGAAAGATTGCTTCAATTCAATAAAAGCCGAAAATTCAATATGTATCAGGAAAAAGTAATGGTTCCAATGGGTGATTGGGCAAATTCAAGACTAAAAAATCTTTCTGATACAGATAAAATTCGTGACAATTCAAAAGTAGGAAGCGGTTTTGGTAAAAATATTTCAAACTGGCTTGAGAGAGATAATGCCTATCCTACAAACGTTTTGCATTTAGCAACAGAATGCAATAATAAAAACCATAGCGCAGCATTCCCAGAAGAACTACCAGAATGGTTTATTAAACTTTTTACAAAAGAATATGACATTGTTCTGGATCCTTTTATGGGCTCAGGTACAACTTTAATTGTTGCAAATCGAATGAAACGAAATTCAATAGGTGTTGATATTGTTCCAGAATATTGCGAAATGGTAAAAAAGCAATTAAATCCAGTTGAATTATATTTATTTGAGCCAAATGCAAAATATGAAAAAACTAAACCTAAAAGACATACTTCGGTACGTTGAAAAGAATATCGGGTCTTTTCACCAAAAGCGTATACAATCCCTTGATGAATTAAAATTATCACAAGTTCTTAAACGAAAAAATCCTTATCTGTTTAAAGCAAAATATGTATTGACTGCTGAACAGATTATTAAAGGCTTGGTAGACGCACATATCTCATCAAATGAAGAAACTATTTTTGGCGATTGGTTGGAAGGACTAGCTATTTTCATTAACGACAAGGTTTATGATGGTCGCAAATCAGGGATTAAAGGAATTGATCTTGAATTTGACAGTAATGGAACAAGAAACATTGTAACAATTAAATCTGGCCCTAATTGGGGCAATAGTTCACAAATTGCAAAAATGGTAACAGATTTCAATACTGCAAAAAAAACTTTAAGAACTAGCAATTCACAATTAACTATAGTTGCTGTAAACGGTTGTTGTTACGGTAGAGACAACAAACCAGACAAGGGAAGCTATTTTAAATATTGTGGCCAACGTTTCTGGGAGTTTATATCAGGAGACAGTGAACTTTTTATAGAAATTATCGAACCGCTTGGGCATAAAGCCAAAGAAAAGAATGACGATTTTGTAAAATCATATTCTCAAATGATTAATATCTTTACTAGAGAATTTTCAAATATATTCTGCAAAGACAATGGAGACATTGACTGGAATAAACTGGTTAGATTTAATTCAGAGTCAAACAATCCAAAAAAATAAGAAATGCCCAAATCAATACACCTGACCTTTTCCCGCGCCGAAATCGGCGTAGAAAAAGGCAGGTGAAGTCGATGTTGAGGCTGTAGGATAAGTCAATTTTGGTAAAAATCGCAATGATAAGGAGCCATTACAGGACAATACAATGCTTGAGAAAATTGACGCATACAGCTATAGGATTCCCAAAACATATAAACCGGGGATGCGTGTAGAAGGTATTGTTTATAGCAGCGACAAGCTTATAGGAGAGTTACTTAAAGACAAGGCCCTGGAGCAGGTAGCAAATGTTGCTTGTTTACCTGGCATTGTAAAGGCATCGCTGGCGATGCCGGATATACACTGGGGGTATGGATTTCCAATTGGTGGAGTGGCAGCCACAGATATTAATGAAAATGGAGTGGTATCACCTGGAGGGGTAGGGTTTGATATAAATTGTGGAGTAAGGCTTCTAAAAACAGGCCTTTTACACAAGGATGTTTCCGGGTATATACCTGAACTGATCAAGGCATTATACCAAATTATACCTGCTGGAGTCGGGTCTAAGGGGGATATCAGGCTCAGCAGTTCCGGGCAAAGAAAGATGCTTTTAAAGGGTGCGGGCTGGGCCGTTGCCCAGGGCTTTGGCACTCAGGCAGATCTTGAATGCACAGAAGAAAACGGGCAGATGAAAAATGCAGACCCTGAGGCTGTCTCGCAGCATGCTTATGAAAGAGGCCGGATGCAGGCAGGGACTTTAGGCTCAGGCAATCATTTTCTTGAGATGCAGGTTGTTGACGCGGTGTTCGAGCCGGAGACCTGTTCTGAGCTTGGCCTCGAAGAGGGCCAAATAGTAGTGATGATCCATACCGGATCCCGCGGATTTGGACACCAGGTATGCAGCGATTATGTGAAGGTGATGCTTGAGGGTATGGCTAAACACGCGATAAAGATCCCGGACAGACAGCTGGCCTGCGCGCCGGTAAACTCAAAACAAGGACAGGCCTATTTAGGTGCAATGGGGTGCGCGGCAAATTATGCCTGGTCTAACCGGCAGATCTTAATGCACCGCACCCGGGAAGTTTTTGAAAAATTTTTCAAACAGCCATGGCAAAGCCTGCGCATGGATCTGGTGTATGATGTCGCGCACAATATAGCTAAAATAGAGAAACATTTTGTCGATGGAAAAGAACGCACTCTTTGTGTGCACCGCAAAGGAGCGACAAGGGCGTTTGGGCCGGGAAGTAAAGATTTGCCGGATAGATATAAAAAAATAGGGCAGCCGGTGATCATTCCCGGAGACATGGGAACAAATTCTTATCTGCTTAGCGGCACGCAAAAGGCAATGCAGGAGACATTTGGTTCTACTTGCCATGGCGCGGGCAGGCAGATGTCGCGCACGCAGGCGGTCAAAACCCTCAACAGACAGGCAATCATTGAGGAGTTAAAGGCCAAAGGAATTGTTCTATATGCCAAAGGCAGAGAGACTATCTGCGAAGAAGCGCCGCAGGCTTATAAAAATATCAATGATGTTGTAAGCGTTGTACACAATGCGGGAATATCTAAAAAGCTTTGCCGCATGAGGCCGCTAGCGGTTATAAAGGGATAATAGAAGCAGCGTATAGCGCTTAGCGAATACAAAACCGACGGACGAGAGACGATCACTCCCTCCATATAATACGGCGGGCAGGCGCTTCGCTCGTTAGGACGAAGGACGCGAAAAGCAAAACAGATAACAATATCGCAGGGGCGGCCCTTGAGCGCCTGTGATAAAATACTTTTAACTCAGGACAAAACAAAATCTTACTTAAGATATGAAGATTCGCCAAAAACTTTTTATTGGGTTTTTATCAATTCTCGTGATTATTTGTGTAATATCCGCGGTTTCCGGGTATGTCTTTTTTAAGACGTTATCCGTGAATAATAAAATTCAGGATCTTTTATTTCGGGATATGCTCTTAGATGAGGCAGTAAGAGACCACTTGGTTTGGACAGGCGAATTAAGCAATATGCTTTTATTGGACGCTCCTTTCACAGGAGAGCTTGATCCGCGGCAATGCCGGTTTGGGCAATGGTATTATGCTTTCACCTCAGGCGATTCCTTGCTTAAGGATTTACATAACAGCCTTGAAGGCCCTCACTTAGCGCTGCACGATTCCGCGACAGAAATCATAGCTCACTATAATGCCGGAGAGAAAGAGGAAGCAACAAATATTTACGCTAAAAAAACCATTCTTTATATGCAGATTATTCAATCCCAGGCCCTGCGCTTATCGCAAAGATCAATGGTAGTAATTGCCGGACTAAAAAAGCAGCATCAAAATATGGAGTCTTTTTTGATGTGGGTAACCTTTCTTGTGCCGGTCGCGGCTTTTTTGCTGGCGCTTTTGATTTCCGTTATTATTTCCCGCAGGATAACCGTTCCCTTAAAGCAAGTGATAGAAAAAATAAAAAGCTTTAGTGTTTTTAGGGACGGCCCCCTGATTGAATTTTCGGAAAACTCCAATGATGAGCTTTCTGAATTAGGTTATTCTTTTAATCAATTAGTCAGAGAACTTCAAGAAACAAGAGAAAAAATGACGGCGGTTGCCGACCCCTTGTTTTCTGTGGATAACGAATTTATAATCACATATTTTAGTGACGCCGCGTCGCAGGTTACCGGATATGCAAAAGGAGAAGCCTTAGGAAAAAGATGCAGCGAGGTTTTAAAAAGCGACCTTTGCCAATACGATTGTGTTATGAAAATTGTTCTTAAAAAAGGAGAGCCCTTGCGCAACATTGAGGGGTGTATTAGGACAAAGGCGGGTAAACCGCTGTCCATCTTAATAAGCGCCGCGGCATTAAAAGATTATAGCGGGAAGGTTACTGGAGGCATTGAAGTTTTTAAAGATATTTCTGTATTAAAAACAACGCTGCGGGAATTGGAACAAACCCGGGACAAGCTTTCCCGCACAGAAAGGCTTGGGTTGCTGGGACAGCTTACCGGGGGGCTGGCGCATGAGTTAAACACGCCTTTAGCCAGGATAAAACTGACGCTGGAATATCTGAAAAGGGTTAAATTGGAAGACGCGCAAAAAGAGATAAGAGTAGGTATGAAAATTATCTCTAACGATGTGATAGAATGTGAAAGAGTTATTTCCAATATTCTTAGTTTCGCACGCAGCAAAACTCCAATAACAGAGGAAGTTGATCTAAATTCGATAATTCCGCTGGTATTGGACAAATTAGAATATTTTGAGCATTTAAAAGATATAAAGGTGACCTTGAATTTAAATAAAACCATACCGAAAATTATTGCTGACAACAGGCAAATAAAACTGGTATTATTAAACGTGATAAGAAATGCCGCAGAAGCAATGAAAAATAAAGGTTTTTTAAATATAGAAACATCGGCACAGGCGAATTTCGTACAGGTAAACATTAAGGATACAGGGCCGGGAATCGCGCCGGATGATTCGCAGACAATTTTTGAGCCTTTGTATAGCACAAAACCCGGAGGCTCAGGATTGGGTCTGGCGGTTTCCGCGACAATTGTAAAAGCGCATAACGGCAGTATTGAGGCAAAAAGTGAACAGGGAAAAGGAACAGAAATTATTATAAAATTACCGTTTGATTTCACTTTGATGTAAATAGATTTATGCGGTATTTTGCCTTCTCTTGAGCGACAGAAAAATTGAGACGCAACAATGAGCGGGCAAAAGACTGGAAAGCGGATTTTTTTAAAGAGAGGAGAAGAATCAGTGCTTGACATTAAATTTATACGGGAACACCCTGATACAGTTAAACAGGCAATTAAAAATAGAAACTTGGAACTTGATATAGATTTATTGCTTGAGCTTGACCGGCAATGGAAGGCATTAACCATGGAAGCCGAGGAATTGAAACGAAAAAGGAACATCGCCTCAGATGAAATGGCTGTGTTTGTCAAGAACAAACAGGACATTTCCATGCAAAGGGGAGCACTTAAAGAGCTGTCCCAAAAAACAAAAGAAATAGACGAGAAAGTGGGAGAGTTAAGGCAAAAAATTAACAAAATAATGATAAACGTCCCAAATATACCTCATAAATCAGTACCTGTTGGGCTAAATGAAACAGCAAATAAAGAAATAAAAACATGGGGTACGCCTAAAAAGTTGAATTTTGCGCCAAAAACACATATTGAACTTAGCGAACAATTAGATATTATTGATTTACCCAGGGCAACTAAGATCACAGGATCAAATTTTGTGCTCTATAAGGGGGCAGGGGCACGCCTTGAAAGGGCATTAATTAATTTTATGTTGGGGATGCATACGGAAAAACATGGCTTTATTGAGATTTCTCCTCCCTTTATTGTAAATAGA
>JAKLQT010000227.1 GCA_022013205.1 Candidatus Omnitrophota bacterium
TAAGCATTATTTTAAAAATCCGAAAAATTTTCTAAAAAAAGGGCCTTGTCATATTAGTGTAGAAGCTCTTAATATAACTCCCACAGGACAGGTGCATATTTGTTTTTATAAACCGGCGATTGGAAATATTAAAAGCTTTAACATTAGAGACATCTGGTTTTCTGAAAAGGCTAAATCAGTAAGAGAGATGATAAAAAAGTGCACCAGAAATTGTCAATCATTAGTTAATTGTAACTTTGAAGAATCAGAAACATATATAGATCAGATATGAAACCTGAAGCCAAAAATAAACCGGAATTTGCCTGTTTAGGTGTTACTGACGATTGCATGCTGCGCTGCAAGATGTGCTATAAATGGAAAGATGATATATTTATTAAAAAAGACCATTATTATGGAATACCTACGTTAGAACAATATGAAAGGTTTTTCCTCGATTTGAGAGTGCTTGTTGATGAGGGGTTTATTATTAATTTTGGCGGGGGGGAAGCTCTTTTACATAAGGATATTTTTAAGCTTATAAAAATCGCGTCTTCATTAGGCTTTCGTATCAACCTTAATTCCAATGGCTTTTTAATTGATGAGGTAGTAGCGCGAAAACTTGGCGAGGCAGGTTTAGTTGATATTAAGTTGTCTTTAGATAGTTTGCAAAAACAAAAGCATGATTATTTAAGAGGAGTTGATGGTGTGTATGATCAACTGCGAAAAGCGATTGATAACTTGCATGCTTATGCTAAAAATGTAAATATCTCGATAATAAGTGTGATTTATGAGCAGAATTATAGAGAGTTTATCCCTCTGATAGAGTGGATCAACAATAACGAAAAAATAAACCATGTATTAGTTATGGCCGCAATGCAGCCGAATAATACGCTTCCCGAGGAACATTGGTGGGAAGGTGAATACGGGGCTCTCTGGCCTAAGGATACAGGGCAAATAGAAAAACTCTTAGACCAGCTAATCGTCATGAAAAATGATGGTTATAAAATATGCAACCCTGTCGGACAGCTTAAAGCTGTTAAAAAATATTTCAAAAACCCGCGGGAATTTGTAAAAAAGACAATTTGTAATATGTATAAAGCAATACATCTTAGCTCAATCGGACTGATGTATTTATGTTTTGAATACGAAGTAATCGGGGATATAAAGAAAAATGATGATGTTAAAAATATTTGGCATTCAGATAAAGCGCAGCAGATAAGAGATGAGATTAAGAATTGCAAAAAAAATTGTCACTTTCTGATTAACTGTTTTTTTGAAGAGGATTGAGCTGAGATAAAGATAAAATTTAAGGATGAGTGAAGTGTTGAAAGAGGAAGATATCCCAAATAATGCGTTGACTTACTGTGATCTGGGCATAGCTTATGAATGTAATATGAAATGCCGCATGTGTAGTTTTTGGCTGGATAGTCCATTGAATAAAGATAATGTTCTTTCTATAGAAAACTGGATGAATATTTTAAAACAAATCAGCAAATTTACAGAAAGTCATGAGTGTATGATAAATTTTTCTGGTACTGGAGAATCTTTACTGCGTAAAGATATATTTAAGCTGATTGAATATGGCAGAAGTTTAAATCTAAAAATCCAGATAATATCTAACGGCTTGTGTGTTAGTGAAGAAATGGCTAAAAACATCCATAATTCAGGGCGTGAGCATATTTGTTTTTCATTAGACAGCTTAAATCCGAAAACGCATGATTTTATGCGCGGGAAAGATCAAGCGCACAAGGCAGTAATGAACGCCATAGATAACATTGCTGCTTTTTCTCCTGAAACTATTATTGGGATTAATACTATTATCAGTGGTGTTAACTTAGATGAGATTGTAGAGCTTGTGGAATGGGTCTATCAGAATGAAAATATTGCGTATATAAATTTTCAAGCTATCGCGCAGCCTTTTTCATATAATCAAGCTCCTGATGAGGAATGGTTTAAGCGAGAAGAGAATAGCCTTTTGTGGCCCGGAGATAAACAAAAAATAGAGATGACAATGAATAGACTTATAGAGTTAAAGAGAAGGGGCTATAAAATCGCAAATGATGTAACGCAGCTTAATGCTTTCCGTAGATATTTCCTTGATCCTTTAACTTTTATCAAGCAAAACAGGTGCAACCTGGGACAAGCTAAAGTCTTAAATATAGATCCAGCGGGAAATATTGCTAGATGTCAACTTGTTGGAATAATCGATAATATAAAAAATGGAAAGTCGCTTAAAGAGATATGCGCGTCAAATGAGGCTTGTGAGCATTTGGATAAAATTAATAAGTGCCGTAGGAATTGTCATTTGGTTGTAAGCTGCTATTATCATGGAGAGTAGACTTTAATCTTTATTGGAGGTTATGTGTTATGGGCTATTTACAAAGAGTCATTTCAAAATTAAAGAAATATGAATTAGGCCATAATTCTGTCAAGTTAATTACCAAGGATCAATATTTAGAGCTCTCCTTTAATGGGCAGAGATTAACCAGGGATATATGCTTGCATAGTGCGTTACTTGTAAATGGCAGCTGGTATAGTTCAGCTCAAGGGGTTTGGCAAGTGGCAAAAAAAGATGAAGGTTTGTTTATTACTATGGATTGGAAAAAGATTCCACTGCGCCAAATCTGGCAACTTAGAAAAACCAACAGCGGTTTTAACTGGCTGGTTTATATGGATGTAAAAGAGCCGGTAAAGATCGAAAAAATGCTTTGCGGGATCATGCTTCGACAGGATTATGAAAACTGGATAAGTGCTACGGAAGAGGGGAGTTTCCCTGCTTTTAATAAATCATGGGAAAATATATTTCTGCAGGATTCAAAAGGTAAGCTGCTAGGAGTGAAGAATGTACAAAAGTTTCCTGCGGTTATATTCGAAAATTTGCAGCACGGTGTGCTGCTGCTTCAGAATTCTCCGGCAGGGGAGCAAAGCCGGGCGCTGCGTATTGAAGTAGACAGCCATAATGAACAGTTTGAGCCCAACCGGTATAAACCTTTTAACCTGAATATATATTTATTCCCAAAGGAAGAAAAGACAGCGGATTTCTTAAGTTTAAAAAATAAGCAGCTGCTGGAGGAAAGACAGCTGCGGGAAGGGAAATTAAAGTTGTCTCTTGAACATTCCACAGTGCATCTATACTGGGATGAGAAAAAACTCACGATAAATCAGGGATTGCATGCGGCGTTACAGGTTAATAACGAGTGGTTTGATTCCAGTAAAGCGGATTGGAAAATTGAAAGAATTAATGATCAGTGTATCTATATCGATATTGATTGGAGGCCTCTGCCGATCACACAGTCCTGGCAATTAACAGTAAAAAACAGTACATCTTTCGAATGGAAAGTAAAAACGGATTTGAAGGAGAAGAGGACAGCGTTGATTACCAAAATGTCTCTGGGGTTAGTCTTAAATCCGGATTATAAAGAATGGTTGGGAGGCTACGATTCAGGAAAGTTTCCGCAAAATTTCGGTTCCTGGAAGGAAATGATTGAAGACAGGCCTGAAGGTGCTATTGGCTTGAAAAACACAGATAAGCTTCCCGGTTTATTGTTTAAAAATGCTGATAAATCACAAGCAAAACTTTTGGTTCAGAACGGAGATAAAAACTCCGGAGCACGGTTTTTGCAGTCAATAGGAGAAAGCGGGTTTGATTTTCACCAGCAGATTAATATTGTTGAAAATTTAGACGATATTGAAGCATTGATCAAAGAAAAAATGGATCAGGAAATTTTGACTAAGGGGATATCTGTTGGTGACCTGAAACTTGTATGCGGGAAGGGAAAGGTAAGGATTTTCTGGAAAGATAAGGAAATTACCACCGATATTGGCCTGCATTCAGCTGTTTGTTCCGGGGGGCGCTGGTATGACTCGGGTAAAATGAAATGGGGTATTAATAAACTATCTGCTAAGAAGCTCAGGATTGAGGTTGATTTTAATCCGTTGCCGGTAATCCAGGCCTGGGAGTTAGATTCTATTTCCGGCAATGTTTTTTCCTGGAATATATCGATGAAGCTGGCAAAGCCGGTGGAGATAACCGAGCATAAGGCGGGAATTATTCTAAACGGTGCTTACAAGGAATGGTTTAATTCTTTTGAAGAGGGTAAATTCCCTGAAAAATTCAGTTATTGGCACGATATAATCCGTAATCGCGATGGAGAAACATTCGGAACTTATCCTGTTGATGAGCTGCCGGGAGTCATGCTCAGTCTTGATGAAAAGCATCTGTCCTTGATCCAGAATACAGATGAGTTTATAAGCGGACGTGTATTTCAAGGCCAGGTTGTGGAAACAGAGGAAACAAAGTTATATGAGAAACAGGAATTTAATTGTTTTTCAGGTGTGCTGAAATTTGTCGAAGATCGCAATCAGATTTTGGAGTATAAACAGGAAGCACAACCATTGGCATACAGGAGCGAGACAGTATATCTATATGCGGACAGCGCTTTTTTGCATAATAGAATAGCAGGGGTAGATGATTTTGAGGAAAAGATTAAAAAGATCAAAGCATTGACCAAGAAAAATAAGAATTTCAAGATTACGATTGGCGTTTCCAGATATAACTTTTTTAAACTGGAACAAGTGTTGAAATTCGCTTTGAGCCTGAAAGGCAAGAACATTGATTTGCGTTCATCGAAATTAAATATTTTGCCGCTTAGGCGTTTACGCAGGAATTCTATTGAATATCTTGAGGAGCTAAAAAAAATAGCTGCGGAGGAAGGCGGAATAAACTTTACTTTAAATGATCGGGACTTTTTTAAAATGATAACATCAGTTTGCGCACAGGCAGATGCAGGGAATGAACGGCAGTTGCTGAGACTATTGGGAGTTTTGTGTGAGCATGCTTTTATCGGGCCTGCGATAATAGTTATTGATCCTTATCACCGTTGTAACGCGAATTGTATTCATTGCTGGGTGCATACTCCCGGAGTAACTCATCCTAAAGAATACTATGAGATGAAGCTTGATTTTGATAAGTTTAAAGCCATTGCGGATGATCTGGGAGATTTGATGGTTGATCTGATTATTTTTCAAGGTGATGGCGAGCCTTTGATGCATGATCGTTTTTTTGATATGGTCAGATATGCACGGGATAAGGGTATCCAGGTGTCTTTTTTTACTAACGGTATCCTCCTGAATAAGGCCAACGCGGAAAATGCGATCCAAAACGGAATTACCGAGATATTCTGCAGTTTGCCTGCAGGATCGGCCAAGACCTTTGCGAAAATAAACACAAAACAAAATGAAAAAACATTTGACGATGTTTTGAGAAATCTAAAATATTTATGCGATCTTAAAAAGAAGAAATCGAAAAATAAGCCAAGATTGATAATGACCCATGTAATACATAATCAGAATGCGCATGAACTTGTTGAAATGGCCCAAAATGATATTGAAATAGGCGCTGATGTGATGCGCTTTTATCTTATACGACTGGATGAAAATATAGAATTTTTAAAATTAAAGCCTAAGGATCTGGAAAAAATAAAAAGTTCACTTGATCAAATAAAGGAATTGGCAAAGGGCAGGGATATTGAATTGCTTGATACCACTGATTTTCAGCTTGAAAACTTTGAGGAAGATACCGGTTCCTGGTCGGGAAATGTGTTTCTTGAAAAAGGCTGCACATTAGGTTGGAACTTTTGCCTTATACCCGCCTCAGGTGAAGTGAGTTTTTGCTGTCATTTGAGGACTGTGGGGTATTTGGCAGAAAAGAGTTTTAAGGATATCTGGAACTCTGCTGATTATCAGCGTTTCAGATATCAGGCTAAGTTTTTGAGTGAAAACTCAACAGAAAAATTCCTAAACGGTACATCTCTTTTTGATGAATATTGCCGGCATTGTGATACGCATCAGGTGATCAGAGATGTTTGGGATCAAGTCAAATTATATAATTTAGAGGAATTTTACAGAGGATGAGGAAGTTTAAGCTTTCTTGGCTTGGAAATAGGGGGAACAAAAAGTATAAAATTACTTTATTCGGAGGTTTTATGCTTATTATTTGCTGCTGATAAAGATCAGCGTTTTGAAAGTATGCCTGATTTTAGTAAAAAGAGTTTTCTGGAACATAGCAAGCTTTACCTTTTCTTGAAAAATGTAATTTTTAGACCAAGATTGAGACGAGTATCAATAGAAGACTATTATAAAAACTGTGAAAGAATGTTACTTTTTGCAAGGAAAAATAACTGATAATTATTTGGAGAGAGAATGAAGATTGTATTAGTTAATTTACCGTGGAAAAAGCGAAACCAGTGGGGAGTTCGTGCCGGTTCACGCTGGCCGCATCTTAAAGATCAGACAGAGGAAAACTATCTGCCTTTTCCTTTTTATCTGGCATATGCTGTTGCTTTGCTTAAAAAAAACGGGTTTGACGCGCAGATCATTGATGCTATTGCCGAGAAAACATCATATGAATCATTTTACAAAAAGATTGTCTCCTTAAATCCGGATTTGCTTGTTGTAGAGACTTCTACTGTTACCTTAAACCATGACATGAAATTTCTTTCCCGTTTTAAGGGTAACTTCCCGATTGCATTATGCGGCCCTGATGTTCATATCGCAAAACCTGAGTTCTTAAAAAAGAATAATAACATTAATTACGTTTTGTTCGGTGAATATGAAGCAAGCCTTCTTGAGCTTGCGCAAAAACTAAAAAGTAACGATACTCTGGGTGCACTCAAAGGCATATTGTACAGGCAAGGCGATAAGATTATTAAAAATTCTCCGCGTGAGCTTATCAGCGATCTTGATTGGCTGCCATGGCCCCAAAGGAAACTCCTGCCTGTAAAGAAATATAATGATGCTCCGGGAGACATACCTTTGCCTTGTGCTTCCATGTGGGCAAGCAGGGGATGCCCTTATAAATGCTCATTTTGCTTGTGGCCTCAGGTGATGTATGGGGGGAATTCATACAGGGTCAGAAACGTTAAAAATGTTGTTGATGAAATAGAATATCTTGTAAACGAACTGGGATTTAAGTCAGTCTATTTTGATGATGATACCTGGAATGTCGGCAGAAAGAGGATTATTGATTTTTGCCGGGAGCTAAAAATCAGAAATCTGCAAATACCGTGGGCGATTATGGCTAGAGCTGAATTGATGGATGAGGAACTGCTTGAAATAATGCGTGATGTAGGCCTTTTTGCTGTTAAATACGGTATTGAATCATCCTCTCAAAGGATCTTAGATAACATCAACAAGGGCCTTAATCTCAAAAAAGCCGAGGAGATGATCAAATACACAAAATATTTGGGTATAAGAACTCATCTTACATTCACTTTCGGCTTACCCGGAGAAACACAGCAAACAATAAAGAATACGATTGATTACGCGCTGCTGCTGAATCCTACATCAGTGCAGTTTTCTCTGGCAACACCTTTCCCCGGAACTAAATTTTATGAAACTATGGATAAAAAGGGATATATACTGACAAAGGATTTGGAAAAATTCGATGGAAATCACAGTAGTGTTATCCGCACGGAAAAACTAACGGCAAAACAGCTTCAGAATGCTAAAAAATTGGCCTATGTTAGATGGCAGCAGCATTACCGGATGAAACGCAAAAAACTTGCTTTTGAACAAAAACCGTTAAAGGCAAAGCTAAAGAGTTCTTTGATCGAAAAGGGAGCGTTTGAAACAGGGCTGAAAGTGCTCAGGTTTCTTATAAGAAAAATATTTCCCCCCCCTGAGCGTATGAGGAATTTTTTAAATAAAAATCTCTGGATCATAGAAGAGTTTATTTCAAGCGGCAATATTAAAATAAGGTTTGGGGAAGGGCAGGTGCGTCTTTATTGGAAGGATAGAGAAATAAGTAAAGGGGTGGGCTTAACCACGTCTTTTTACTATGGGGAAAGGTGGTTCGATTCTTCGCAGGCTAATTGGAAACTGGAAAAAGAGTCTCCTGAGGTGATAATAGTAAAATTAAATTGGGATGATGTGCCGGTGCGGCAATGCTGGAAGATATCAATTGATACGGACCATAGTATCAGCTGGACTGCCCAGATGGAAGTTAAAAGAGCCGTGCAGCTTTTAGAATATAAATCCGGAATTATGCTGCAGCCTGATTTTAATATGTGGAAGGATGACCTTGGTGTTGGTAAGTTCCCTCAATTGCAGGATTGGGAAGAGATCGAGCTTTATAATTCAAAAAGCAAAAAATTGACTGCTTTTCAGGATAGGGATGAGCAGGAAAACAGATTGCCTGTGCTTGAGCTTTCTCTTGCGGGGCCGATGGAAAACAACACGTATCCGCAGATACAGAATACGGATTTAAAAACAAAAGCAAGAATACTTCAGATGCGTTGCTTAAAAATAGAACAATTTGCTCCAGGTCAGTATGACTATTTAGACCTAAAGCTGAGATTGGAGGATAGCCTAGTCCAGCAGTCAATATCTGCATATAAAAGAAGAGTGCCTATGAAATTCTTCAAGACTCAATTGGCCAACCAGGGCCTGTTTCAGATTTTAAAGAAAATGCGTCCTAAAAAAATTGCTGAACATTATCTGGATATACTGGGAGTGCTTGATGGAAGCTATGCGTATAAGGGGCCTTTTTGTGTCCAGATAGACCTGACAAACGATTGTAATAATGACTGCATCGGTTGCTGGTGTAACTCACCTCTGCTTAATGAAAAAAAAATAAGTGATAATATTAAGCAGCAGACCCTGCCTCTGGAGGTCGTTAAAAAAACGATTGATCAGCTTTATGCTATGGGGACTAAGGAGATATACTTTGCCGGCGGCGGAGAACCTTTTATGCATCCAGATATCATGAAAATTCTTGAGCATGTTAAGTCAAAAGGGCTGCGCTGCTATATAAATACCAATTTTACGCTTGTAAATGAAGATATTGTCAAAAAGCTGGTTGAACTCAAAGTTGATAACCTGGTTATTAGTGTTTGGGCGGGTGAGCCGCAGACATATCTAAAAACTCATCCGAATAAGTCAGAAGAAATGTTTTTTCAGATAAAAGGGATGTTAAAGCTTCTTAATTCTATAAAAAAAAACCTGCCGCATACAAACATATATAATGTGATTTCCAGCATGAATTATGATGAGCTTGGGCAAATGATGGATTTCGCCATAGCGACTGATTCGAACTCACTTGAATTTACGGTGATTGACACAATACCTAATGCCACAGATTCCCTGATCCTAACTGATGATCAAAGACAGCATGTGCTTAAAAGCGCTAAGGATATAGAGGAGCGCTTAAAGACTAAAGATAAAAATAAAGTAAAAGTATTTGGTTTTGAGCAATTTATTCGCAGGGTCAGTAATGTGGATGCTAAATGTGCTAAATACGATAAGGATATACTCGCTCAACTGCCATGTTATATCGGCTGGCTGTTCGCGAGAATTCTCGCGGACGGAAATGTAAATTTCTGCCTTAAAGCGCATCGTATTCCGGTAGGAAATATCTATGCGGATAGTTTTTTGCATATCTGGAATAACACAAAGCAGCAGGAATTCAGAAAGAGGGCCTTGCACGCGCCAAAAGATGATGTGTTTTTCTCTTTTATAGGCAATGACCCGGATGTTAAAGTCGGCTGCTATAAAAGCTGTGATGATCTGGCCCGTAATGTGTGTATGCATAAAAAGATTCAGTCTTTGAGCGCTCTGGAAATATATTTTCTCAGATTATTTTTGCTTGGAGCAAAAATCAAAAAATGCTTTAAAGAGAAAAAAGTAAAGCAAACATTCCAGAGCCATGTGTACAAAAGGAAAAAACAGGCTCAGGGCGGAATTTCTCAAAACAAACTACATGTCCAAATGCATGATGAGGGTATAAAACTTTTTTGGGATAAATTGGAATTAACTCAGGGTGTCGGATTGAATTCTTCTGTTTGTATTTTCGGCCTTTGGCATGATTCTTCAAAAGCAAAATGGGAAGTAACAAAGCGCGGCAATAATGAACTGGTTATAAAAAACAACTGGCAAAATATTCCTATAGCCCAGGAATGGCAGATTAAGATTGATAGCAGTAATTCCCTGCTGTGGCAGATTAATACGCGCGTGGACTCAAGGATCGAGATTGAGCAGAGCAAAGCGAGTATGATGCTTTCATCTGTTTATACCAGGTGGAATACAACTGAAGAACGCGGCAAATTTCCATTAACTATGTCCTGGAATGAGGCCAACATAAAAAATTCCCAGGTTAAACGCGTATCTGTGCTGGCAGCCAAAAATAATACGCAAAGAATGCCGGGCATCAGTTTTGATTTCAGCCTGACCCAGGGGCAAATAAAACCGCAGGTTCAAAATTCCGATAAGATCATAAATGCCAGGGTAGTATCGGTAATACGCACAGAGGAAAACAGCGGTAAAGTTTTTCTGCCTGGAAACTATGAGTATTTTTCCGTGAAAATTGATATAGGAGATAATGATGGGTAAAACAGTGCTGATAAATTGTCCCCCCTGGGGAGTGGTTATGCCTCCTTTGGGGGTCGCGTATCTTTCCTCTTACCTTAAATCCAAAGGCAAAGAGGTTGAGATCTTTGATCTAAATCTGGATCTATACAAGAAAGCCGGTACAAAGCAGAGGCTTTTTTGGGAGCTGGATACGATAAATAAAATGCCTCCGGTTGATATAGCAAAAAATCTATACAAAGATTTCAAAGAAGAAATTTATCTTTTTGTCGATAAGCTGGCACCTTTTTCTATTGTCGGGTTTTCCGCGAATAATTTAATAAGTACTACGTTTGCAGGGGTAGTTGCCGGGATGATTAAAATCAAATATCCTGAAAAAATTATTGTCCTTGGCGGGCCGGGATGTTTTTATAGCTGGGACCGCAAGGCTGTGCCTAAAGACGCGGTTGACTTTTTTGTTATCGGAGAGGGAGAGCAAGTGCTTGAGCGATTTATAGATTATTTTTCCAATACGGAAAATCCTGCTCCCCAAAACCTGAAAATCCCCGGTTTATTACATAATAACACAGTAAAAAAGCAAAAATTTTATCCTGCTGCTTTTGTAAAGGATTTGGATTCTATCCCTTTCCCTGACTTTAAAGAATTCGATTTGAGTCAATATAATTATGAGAAGAAATACCGGCCATTACCTATGTTGATGAGCAGAGGGTGCATCAATCGCTGCAGTTACTGTATAGATTGGTATATGTGTTCAAATTTCCGGGTAAGGAAGCCGGAGAATATTATCACGGAGATAGAACATCATGCTAAGCTCTATGGCATAACACATATTGAGTTTAATGATTTGCTGTGTAACGGTAATCTCACTCATCTTGAGAAATTCTGCGATCTTCTTGTCAATTCTGAAACTAAGATAAGATGGATCAGTTATGCGGCGATAAGAAAAAACATGAGTGATGAATTACTTGAAAAAATAAAAAAATCCGGGTGCAATTCCCTTTGTTACGGCATAGAAAGCGGTTCTGATGCTGTTTTAAAGCGTATGAACAAACATTATAACAGGGCCGATGCCTCTGATCTTATAAAAAGGACTTATAATGCCGGTATTGAAGTACGCATGAATATAATAGTAGGATTTCCCGGTGAAAGTGTTGATGATTTTGAGCAAACACTTGAATTCGTGCGGCAGAACAGAAAATACATCACTCAGGTGACCAATGTTTCCTCTTTTGTTCTGATGCCTGGTTCTGACCTGTCTGTTTATCCGCACCGCTTCGGGATAACTTATCGAGATGTTACTGACCCGGGAAGCTGGCGGGATGATTTAGGGCTTACTCAGGATATCCGTAATAAAAGAGTATCGCGTACTTGTGAGCTGCTGGAAACTCTTCGGATCAGGAACCTTATTGTTAATTACCAGAAAAATCCGTGCCAGGATTTGGAGCCGCTGGGACAGAAAGATATTGTAAAGGGTAGGCGAAAGGAGCCGATAGAGCAGCATAGAGAGGATAAAGGATCCTTTCGTAAAAAAAACACGCGCAAGTCTTTTTTTCAAAAGACAGTGCTTGTTTTGCTGTTTGTTTTCAGCTTAGCTATGGATTTTTATTTGTTGATTTTAAAAAAATTAAGAGGCTCGATAATTTTTCCCGGAAACTGAAACACAGCTCATAGCTGATAGCTCATGGCTCATAGGTAAAAAATAAAGGACGTAAAACGCGAAATGCGCCAACGCGCTAACGCGTAAAAAGGAAGCTAAGTGAAGATACTGATGGTGCATCCGCATGATTTGTTCTCTAAGGCTGAGCCGTGGACGACAAGGATACGGAATATCGCAAAGCAATTTAAAAAAAATAGCCACGAGGTCAGGGTGGTTTATTTTCCGCTTGTAAATCGTGAGAATGAGCAAATCTTTTATGCCGATGGTATTGAATTTATACCGCTATCCCGGCAGGTAGGTAAGGGGAATTTTTTAAAAAACATCCGGTTTTTTATTAAAGAGAGTAAGTGGGCGGATGTTATCCATTTTCAAAAATGCTTTCACTATGCTGCCTTGCCGGTACTTATAGGCGGTTTCTTAAATAAGAAACCTTTACATTATGACTGGGATGACTGGGAGATTAAAATTTTTCATTATTGCGCGAAACAGCCCTGGCTTACCGGAGTATTTCTGGGGGCATTGGAAAGGTTTATCCCCTTACTCTGTGATACTATCTCTGTATCCAGTTTGAGATTAAAACAGGAATGTCTGCGTTACGGGATAAATGAAAAGCTGATTTTCATGGCTCCTGTGGGGGCTGATCTTGAGCTTTTTCATCCGAGAATCTCTCCTGTTCGAATACGGGAGCGTTATAACATAGACTCGCCTTTAATAAGCTATATTGGCCAATTACACGGCGGGCAGTACGCGGAGCAATTCATAAAAGCGGCAAAAATAGTGCTCAATAGCATCAGGGACATTACGTTTATGATCGTTGGAGGAGGATACCGCCTTGAAGAGTTAAAAACTCTGGCAGCTGTTTTAGATATAGATGAGCATATCATTTTTACCGATTCTGTTGCACATCAAGAGGTGCCTTTATTCATGGCTGCTGCGGATATCGCGATCGCTTGTTTTGAAGATAATGATATTACAAGGTGTAAAAGCCCGCTTAAAATAGCCGAATACATGGCTTGCGGAAAGCCTATTGTGGCCAGCAATGTCGGGGAGGTAATAAATATGCTCGGCGGAGCGGCAGTTATAACAGAGCCGGATAATCCCGAGGACCTGGCACGAGGCATAATTAAACTGCTTGAAGATGAGCCATTGCGAAAACGGTTATCCGTCAAGGCGCGTCAGAGGGCTGAGGAAATATACAATTGGAAGAATACAACGGAGAATTTATTAAGGGCTTACAGGTATAGTTTGGGAGTAGTTAGCTATTAATACAAAGAAGGGAAGAATATGAAAATATCGGTTATAATACCTGTTTTTAACGAACAGGGCAGCTTGGCTGACTTGCACAGAAAACTTAATGCTGTTTTGGAAAAAATGGATTTATCCTATGAAATAATTTTCGTTGATGATGCAAGTACAGATAAGAGTTCCGGCATATTGGAGTCAATTAGTAATGCCGACAATAAAGTTAAGGTTATCACATTGAGCAGGAATTATGGGCAAACCCAGGCAATTGCCGCGGGAGTTGATGCAACTATTGGAGAAATAATCGTTACTATGGATGCCGACCTGCAGAATGACCCGGCCGATATACCCAGGATTCTGGCTAAGCTTGATGAGGGGTATGACGTTGTGAGCGGTTGGCGCAAAAAGAGAAAAGACGATTTATGGCTGAAAAAAATACCGTCAATCCTGGCAAATAACATAAGTGCCTGGATTACAGGAGTAAAGATTCATGACCTGGGATGCACCTTAAAGGCGTATCAAAGCCGGATTTTGAAAAATATTGAGTTCCATGGCGAAATCCACAGATTACTCCCTTTGTACGCGGCTATACAGGGCGCAAAAATAACCGAAATACCGGTTAAACATTATCAAAGAAAGTACGGAGAGTCAAAATACGGGATTTCACGTTTTTTTAAAGTTATTCTCGATCTGTTCGCGGTAATGTTTATGTGGAAATTTCTTCCCAAACCTATTTATGCTTTTGGAGGCATTGGTTTGGCTTCTTTAGGCCTTTCCGGAGTGATCGGACTGGTTATTGTTTTTAGAAAAGTATTTTTTTCAGGTGTTTGGGTAAGCCCGCTTTTATTTATTTTTGTTATTTTCTTTTTGATCGGCATACAGTTTATACTTATGGGAATTCTGGCGGAATTTATCCTGCGGCTTTATTTCGGGGTGAAGGATTTAAAAAGATATAAAATAAAATATAAGGAGTAGAAAGCTTTTAAGTGTATATATTGGGAATTTGTGATAGTCAGGACGCGGGGGCAGTACTCTTAGATACATCAGCTAATGAGATAACTGCTGTAAATGAGGAGAGGATCTCACGAATTAAATTATCGGGAGGCTTTCCAACTGGTGCCATTAAAGAAGTGTTTAGTTTAAAAAAGATTAAGCCGCAGGATATCGGGTTGGTTGCTCTTGCCTCACATATGACGCCATCATTCATCTTGAGAAGTTTAAGCACTGCCCATAGAAAATTAAAACAGAAAAACAAGCAATTCAGTTTATTGCTTTCCTTATATATTTTTTATCAGGTTATAGCTAAATGCAGTATAATCCTTGAGTTTATTGACTCAAGATTATCTTGCTTCATTATTAAAAGAAAGTTAAAAAAGTTAGGCATAAAAGCTGAATTGCGTATTGTAGAACACCATCATGCTCATGCATTCGCTGCTTATATTACTTCCGGCATGCAAAAGGCATTGATATTTACGATTGACGGATTAGGTGATGGCGTTTCTTTTAGCGTGAATATCGGGGAAAAAGGCTGCCTGAGGCGCATATATGAGGGGAAAGCCTTAAATGACATAACACTTTATTATTCAAGGCTTACGGAATTTTTAGGGTTTGCTCCCATACAGGATGAAGGCAAGGTGATGGGGCTGGCGGCTTATTCTGATAATTATTGTGTATTAAATGAAGCCCGAAAGCTGCTGCGCGCTAATAACGGAAGATTCAAAAGCAGGAATATTTTTTACGCTTTTTCAAAAGACAGGATTATTTTTCAAAGGCTTAAAGCGAAACCGCGGGAAGATGTAGCGGCTTCTTTTCAGATCCATGCTGAAAATACAATCTGTGATATTGTGCGTTATTGGGTGAAAAAAACCGGTATAGCCGATATCGCGCTTTCCGGCGGTTTTTTCGCGAATATAAAGGTTAATCAACGGATTGCCCAGATGCGTGAAGTGCGCGGGGTTTATGTTTATCCGCATATGGGAGACGGGGGACTGGCTTTGGGTGCCGTTTATGCCCTTTGGAAAACGCGGCCATTTGAATTTAATGATCTTTTCTTTGGAACTTCTTATTCCGATGAACAGGTGCAGGCGGTTTTAAATAAATACGGTTTGAAATATGAGAGGATTGAAAATATTGAACAGAAGATTGCTTTTTTACTAAGTGAGGGCAAAATAGTAGCGCGCTTTAGCGGCGCTATGGAATACGGCCCGCGCGCCTTGGGTAACCGCTCAATCCTTGCGCAGGCTACGGATTCCGCTATACAGGAATCTCTAAACAAAAAGCTGGGCAGAGATGTTTTTATGCCCTTTGCTCCTTCAATGTTGATGGAACATAGAAATGATTGCTGCCAAGGTGCGGATAAGGCGGCTTACTCAGCTCAATTCATGAATATAAGTTTTTCCTGTACAGAATATTTTAAAAACAGATGCCCCGCGGTAGTTCACAAGGACGGTAGTACAAGGCCGCAGCTTGTTTCCTTGCGGAATAACCCGGGCTTTTACAAAATCCTAAGTTTTTATAATAAGTATACCGGTATCCCCGCGTTAATTAATACCAGTTTTAATATGCATGAAGAGCCGATTGTCCGTTCGCCCGAGGAGGCAGTACACGCTTTTGAAAGAGGAAAACTGGATTATTTGGCAATTAATAATTTTCTTATAAAAGGAGGATGGTATGAAAAAAGGAAAGGATAAAAAATTCCTGGAGTGGTTTTTTGAGGAAGAAAAATCTGAAGGCCTTGAGGAAATAGATGAGGAAACCATTGAAATAAATTTTTTCCAGGCTGTATTGATCATAATTGTTACGGTGTTCTTTTTGCTGTGGATATTCAGATCATATCTGAAGCCGTATTTTAGAGTACCGGTATTTAGCCCTCAGGAATATATAGAGTCGAAAATTAAGAAAAATTACTTTGAAAATAATAGCTCAATTAAGAATGGCGATTTTAGCCAGGGATTAATGCACTGGGTAAGCTCTGACGGGGGTAAACTTTTTCCGGAATCAAAAAGTATTATTACCCTTTGCAAAAAGGACTATCATTCACCTCCTTACAGTATGAAAATAGAGTCAAAAAATCCGGCAAACCGTATGCATTATACTAAAAGTAATAAGGAGCACATTATTAATAACGCATATGATTACAGGGAGACAGATCATTGGTTGGGGGTTATTCCGGGCTCTCATGTGCGGGTAAGCCTTTGGTACAAGGGGGATGTCCCCAGAGTGTCTGTTATTGGCCTGAGCCATGAAGGTAAGTGGACTGGCCTTATTTCCGGCGGAGGCCCCCAAACGGATGAATGGAAGCGGGTTGAAGTTTTTGCTGATGTGCCGGAGTCGATCAGGGCAATTGCTCTAGAGATTACGCTTAATCAAGGAGAGGGTATGCCGTTGCCGGTAATATGGATTGATGATGTAAATATAGAAGTTCAATAAGATGAAAAACAAGCCAAGTGAGAAAAATAATTATTTCATTTTATTGATCGTACTGCTTTGCTTTCATTTAGCAGTCAACCTTTTGTTTTTTAAAGGCAATCCTTTACCTGAAGGCAAGGATAGTTACGCGCACGCGAGTACCTTTAATAATTTTCTGCAGATAGCAAAAACAGGCGCGAAGCATCCGTTTTATATAGCCGATAAAGGGATCCTATACAATCTGATCTTCATATCATTTGATTATCCTCCGCTGTTTTACTTTGTGGCTTATCTGCTTAAATCTCTTTTATCCATGATTTATATTAATGCCGCTTTATTTACTGCCAGCTTATTTTTTATCATTTTGATTGTAAGTGTTTACAAAATCGGGTTGCATATAAACAAAAATACAGGGATCCTGGCGGCTTTTGCCTGCAGTTTCTATCCGATTGTTCATCTTTCCTCCAGGCATTTTAACCTTGAACTTGCAACCGCCGCGATGGTTGCCTTGACTATCTGGTTGCTTATCGAAACAGATCTCTTTAAAAATCTGTTCTTTAGCGTTTGTCTGGGGATAAGCCTTGGCCTGGGCATGCTTACGAAACAGATATTTATTGTTTTCGTAACAGCACCGTGTTTGTTTTATGCCGCTTATTCCCTGAAGCGTGTATGTGAGAATAAGCGTGGCCGTAGATTAAAAGTCAAAAACATGTTCATTGCTGTGAGTATCGGGGTTGTTTTAAGCGCGATTTTTTATTGGAATAATCTTGTTTATGAAGGTATTGCCGCCAGGGCCGGTTTTGTCGGGGCAGTTGCGGGTGAAAGTATCCTTTCATTAAAGCATATGCTTTATTATCCGTTTTCCCTCTATCAGACCATCGGCCTGTTTTTTCTGCTGGTATTTTTTATCGGGCTTATCAATTTGCCCAAAGCCGGGTATTTATACATGTCCTTGTTTTTAATATGGCTGTTATTCCCAATTGTTTTTTTGAGCTTTTTCACCCTTAAGTATGCTGAGTACACAATTTCCGTATTGCCTGCTATAGCCCTGATCACCGCGGCCGGGATTTCCGCTCTGCGGAGAAGGCGTACGCGTAACGGCTTGATAATGGTTATTTTTATTTTTAGCTTTGTGTTGTATTATCAAATTATTTGCGGCAATAGGCGGTTATTTTATTCCAGCTGGGATATTGATAAACAGTACATATTTATGGCTCTTAAACTGCCGGATGCCGCGAATGGGGATAATCTTTTAGTTCAGGACGTAATCAAGGAAATCGGCAATAGCAATAAAACTATCGGTATCTGCTACGATAATACAGATCTCTTTTTCCCGACGTTTTTGATGAAAAGAATTTTTTCATATACAAAGATGAACTCATCAATCGTTGATTTTTCTTTTAACACGGCAGTATTTTTTAAAAATATTAATAACTTTGATATGCTAATCTATGTGACACGTTCTAAAAATCATTGGTTAACAAGACAATCATTTTATGAATTCATAAAGAAGCTTAATGAAAACTGTAACATCAGGATTGCCTTTAGCGATAAGTTTGCGGATGATTACGCTTATGCTGACAGGAAACGGATTTCTATAGCGGCTAATTTAGCTAAAAAACTGATAAATGGAAAAAAGGAATATGGCCTATATTGTTATATGCGATTTTTGAATGAGAATACCGCGTCTTATGAACATGTGTATTTTTATCAAAGGAAAGACTGAAAATGCTAAGGGGTATCTATTCACAAATTAATAATTTATACGCCTTCAATAAGCTGTTTTCGCCCAAACAAATAATAAATAGGATATTTAATTATCCGCTGACAATTAATATGCTGATTACTCAAGAATGTAATCTGAAATGCCGTATTTGTTCGGCAAAGTACATGATGCGCGATAATGCCAGGCTCAGCATGCCGGAGATTGAAAAGTTTATCAAAAAGATTGCCGATTTTAACCCGAGTATTTTTATTGGAGGGGGAGAGCCTTTTATGAGAGGCGATATCTTTGATATTTTTAAAGTGATAAAAAAAAATAATCTGCGTTTTGGGGTTGTTACTAACGGTGTTTTGATTGAGGAGGATAAAATTAATACGCTTTTAACTGTTCAGCCGCAGGTAATGATTTTTTCTGTTTACGGCCCTCGAAAACTGCATGAAGACGTTGTCGGGCAGAAAGGGGCATTTAACCGGCTGAGTGAGAATATCAAGTATTTAAACGCGAAAAGGAAAAACATGCGTTTGATCTTAAATTGCGTAATAGGCGAAGAAAATTATCAGTACCTTGAGGAAATGGTAGTCCTGGGCCGGAAAATGGGTGTTGATTTCGTCAGATTTGAACATCTGATTTTTCTCAGCAATAAGGAATACGATAATCATATGGAAGTAAGCTCTGAAATATTTCCTCGGCATATGTGTGAGCTGGCGACTTATATCAAGGAGATCGACAGTGCCGAAATAGGCCGGACACTGGAGAAGACAATACCGTATTTGCGTAAAAAATATAAGAAATTTGTTCTGTTTAAACCATATCTTAATTCCCGGGAATTGTCTTTATGGTACAAAAGTGATTTTTTCTTAAAGCGCAGGTGTTTTTTTACGCAGCATTCTCTGTTCATCAAACCGAATGGAGATATAGTCCCATGCCAGTTTTTTAATAATTTTGTGCTTGGCAATATCCTGAAAGATGATCTTATTCGGGTTTGGAGGTCGCCAGAGAGGAGATCATTCAGCAGGCTGCTTAATAAGCGCCTTTTACCCGGGTGTATGCGGTGCTGTAAGTTGTAGGAAAACAGCGAATAGCGGATAGGAAATTCAGTTATAAAGTTGTAACGTCATAAAGTAACAAGTGAAAACGGATTGTCCACAGAAGGTAGGAATTAGTAACTAATATTAACCATTAGTAACCAATTGTAACCGTGAAAAAGAAAAGAGTTAGGGTGAGCCATGCTGCTGGATAAGAGTTATAGTAATTTAAAAAAGATTTTATTGGAAAATATGTGTCTGTCTGAGGGCTCAAGAGTTTTAGATATTGGCTGCGGGGTGAGGGGTAATGTTTACGGGATTGATCCAAAGGCATATGTAGGAATAGATAATCAAGGTATTTTTATTAAGCATCTTAAAGAAAGTCAATCAGGAATATACCATGTTATGGAGGCGGGAAACCTGAAGTTTGATGATAAATGTTTTGATTATATTATTAGTGTGAGCTTATTGCATCATTTGTCCGCAGTTGAACTGAAAGACGCGATGAGTGAGGTCAAAAGGGTATTGAAAAAAGAGGGGAAAGTAATAGTTGCTGACGGGGTGTATCCGGAATCTAAATTTAATCTTGCCGGATGGCTGATACGGTTTTTTGACAAAGGCCGGTATGTCAGGTGCAAACATAGCTTAAGGGAGTTGCTTACAGGATATTTTTATATAGAGAAAGAGTATTACCTTGTGGATAAAATATTCGCGTACAGTTTATTTGTTATGAGTATTAAGGAATAAAACCGGAAAAGTGCTGATGCTTAATAAACAGGGTAGAAAACAAATAATTTACTGGGTTATCTTAGGATGTGCTGTTTTTATGCGTATTATTGCTTTTGCGGGCTCCGATAACTTTCATGGTATTGCCGCAGGCAAAATCATGGAGGCGCGGCGAATCCTAGAGCATCCTAATGAACTGACTGCATGGATAGTGCCGGCGCATGGCCCTGCGCATCTTTACCTGGTAGCTTTAGGCCTTAAGACCAGTAATAATCATTATAATAGCGCGTGTATTTTAAGTTTATTGTTCGGGATAGGAGTATTGCTGCCCTATACACTATTCGTTAAAACAGCGTTTGACGATAAAACTGCTATTTGCAGTTCTTTTATTGTCGCGTTTTTCCCACTGCATGTTGTATACAGTGTGCTATCGACTGCTGAGACAATGTTTCTTTTCTTTCTTTTTAGCGGATTATTTTTTTTCGTCAAGGAAAAGAAAAACGGACGTTTAATTGATTTGTTTCTTTCCGCTTTATTTCTCTCAATATCAACAGTTTGCCGGTTTGAAGGCGGATTGTTTATTATTATAGTTACATTACTGCTTGCGAGAAATCTAAAGAAAGCTGTTTTTTTTATGCTGGTTTCCTCGGTTTTGCCTATTGCCTGGATGTGGGGCAACTACCTTGTAAGCGGTAATTTTATGCAATTTTTGTTTGCCAGCGATAATATAGTTAAAACTGAGTTTCATTTTCAACGTTCTTTGGGTATACATTTAGGATGTTTTGAAAAATTTTTTTATTGGATATTTATACTGAAAAGCTATTTTAGCTGGCCTGTTTTTGCGGTAGCTTGTTGGGGGTTTATAGAATATGGATTCAGAAAAAAATATCGGGATGCCGGATTGATTTTTTTGAGCACACTGGTTTTTTTTAGTTACAAGACTTTAGCCGAGGAATTGGCAATGCAGCCGCGTTATGGCATGAGTTTAGGGTTATTGTTTTTGCCTTTTTTTTCATTGAAGCTTATTGAAATATTAAAACAAGTAAAAAAAAGAAGCCGCATTATTATCTTAATAGGTTTTATCCTATATGTAATTTTTCGTTGCGCTTATCTTCAAATATATATGTTACCGCGGGCCCCTTATTGGATTAAGCAGACAGCATTATTTTTGCGGCATAATGTAAAGGACGGCCAGACTATATATATAGAAACGGATGAGGATAATATCAAAGCGCCTTTAAAAATATACACTCGATTAAAACCAGAGCAGTTTATAGATTATAATCCATTTGCTCAGGATGTTGAGCTTTTAAATGAAAATGGGTTAAAAAAGCTAAAATTCATAGTATTAATTTCCCAAAGGAAATTAAAAAATTTGAAAGAGGTTTTTCGTATCAATAGTTGTAAAATCTATGATCTTGAAAATTATGAAAAATGATGAGATATTAAAACCCCGGAAGAAGCTTAAAAAAATAGCTGTGATTGTTCTAATACTTTGCTTGGCCTTTTGCCTTAGATTATGGCTGCTTGTCAATACAGATGATTTTCATGGCGTTTCTAACGGAAGGATCATTAGGGCTCAATTGATTCTTAAAAACGATTTACCCAGAGGAGAATGGTATTCACCTGTGCATCCGCCGGTTCATCTGCTGCTTTTGATGGGGGGAATAAAGGCATTTAATAACCCGGTTGTTATATCGCGAGTAATAAGCCTGATCTTCGGGGTTTTACTTCTTTTGCCGTTTTATTATTGCGTTAAATTTTTGTTTGATGAGCAGGCCGCTGTGTTTTCAATGCTTGCTGTGTCCCTGTATTCAGAGCATGTTGTTTATAGCGTTATTGCCACCTCAGAAACCTGTTTTCATTTTTTTCTCTTTTTATCCCTATTTCTGCTTTTGTCATCTTTTGGGAAGAAATCCGCAAAATACCTGCTGAGTTCGGCTTTGTGTCTTGGAGCGGCAAGTTTGTGCCGTTATGAGGGGCTTCTATTTATACCTTTGTTCGCTTTTGCGCTCAAGAAAGACCTGAAGCACTGCGCGCTGTTTGCGGCAGCGGCATTAATAGCCCCAGTAATATGGATGTTTATAAATTTTACGTATAGCGGGGATCCTCTGCAGTTTATAAATACAAATGATTTTACTGTGCCTTTACAGTTTGGCTGGATCCGCGCTCAGGGGCAGGACATGGGTATACTTAGAAAAGCCATGTTCTGGCCGAAGTCTTTAATAGATACCCTCGGTTACGGGGTGTTCTTTTTTGGTATCGCAGGGATAGCATATAGTCTTTTCAAAAAAGAGAGAATGTTTATGGCCCTGTTGTTTTGTTTCTTAATAGTTGTTTTTATTTTTAGAACAATTGAGGAAAAATTATATGTGCAGGAGCGCTATGCTATTACTATCGGCCTTTTGCTTATCCCGTATAGTATTTTTATTATTAGCAAGATCATAGCAAGTTTAAGAAAACATAACCTGAAAGTCACTGGAATTATGACTTTACTGCTTATCGCGAGCATGATACCATCTCTGAAGCAGAGAATCCTGGCCGCGCCGCTTTACGCGCCTTTATTTGCCAAACAAACGGCCGCTTATATGCGCGAGAACATAAAAGAAGGGGATAATATAATCCTTGACCATTGCGGAGATGAAAAATATAGAGAACCGATCAAGGTTTTAAGCGGTATAAACCCAAAACAATTCGTATTAATGCCGTACCTCGTCCCTTGTGACGGGCAGTGGCTGGCAGACAGAGAAATGTTTTTTAACGTACTTAAAGAGGCAAAAGTAAATATTTTAATATACTCTCCCAGGGGGGATCTGAAGGATATTCTTAATTTAGAGGAAAGAGGGGAGCAGGCTATTATCGGCGATTTTAAATTTAGCCTGCTTTATCCCGCATGCTTTGAAACCCCCGGCTTTAAAACCGGGGATGAAAGCAAATCTGCGGGATTCCCCTTAGAAACTCCGGGCTTTCCCCGTGGAATGCAAAGCATTCCCGGGACTAAGTCCTCGAAATTTCTGCAAAATTTCAGAGGGAGCCCGGATGAGCTTCATTCCGGAAAACCGTATTTTATATACAGCGTGGAAAGGATTGGCAATGAGAAGTAAAATTTGCCGCGCACGGATTGATTTTAGTATGAATATGCTGCGGCCGTTGTTCAGTGTTTGGTTTAAAAGCAAAGAAGAAAAAGCGGCTTTGATAGAGAAATTTGAAAAAGCCTTTGCTGAGTATATTGGGGTTGATTACGCGATTTCTACCTCAAGTGCTAAATTCGCCCTTTACCTGTCGCTTAAAGCATTAGGCGTTGAAAAAGATGATGAAATAATTGTGCCGGCTTTTACAGTTAGAGAGGTTATTGATGTGATTATTGTCCTGGGGTTAATCCCTGTTTTTGTGGATATTAATCTTAGAGACGCAAATATGGATCCAGGCCTGATAGATAAGAAGATAAGCAAAAAAACAAGATTTATCTTAATGACCCATATATATGGATGTCCCTGCGATGTGGAAGCGGTCCTGAAAATAAGCAAAAAGTATAATCTTACAGTTATTGAAGATGCTGCGCAGGCTTGCGGCGCGGAATATAAACTAAAGAAGGCGGGTAGTTTTGGTAAAGTCGCTTATTTTAGCTTTGGAATTTTGAAAAATCTAAATACTCTTGGCGGGGGGATGATTGTTACAAAGGAAAAGCCTATCGCTAGAGCAATAGAAGAGGAGAGGGAAAAGTTTCCTGATATTTGTTCTTTTGTAATTTTAAAAAGAGCATTTATAGCAATGGCCATATCATTTTTTACTTATCCGCTTTTTTTCTCGTGGTTGGTTTATCCGCTATTGTTTTTATATAAGAAAATAAAGAGATCAGGGGCAGTTGAATTTTTTAAAGTTGACAAGATAAATATTCAAAAATTAAGAAAACATAATCGCAGGTTTTCTGCTGTTCAAGCTGCTATAGGCTTACTGCGGCTGGGTGAGATAGATAAGATAAACAATGGAAAAATACATAACGCGCGAATTCTTAATGAAGAGTTGAAGGATTGCGCAAAGGCGCTGCTCTTTGAAGAGAACAGCGCTAAAAAAAATATATACCTTAATTATGTTATCAGGGCGAAGGATAGGAAAAAACTAGTTGATGATTTATTCGCTGCTGGTATTGATGTAAGCCCCGGGCAGGTAACTTGCTGTGCTGATCTGGAGGATTTCAGCCAATTTTACAGCGATTGCCCCATGAGCAGAAAAATGCAGCAGGAAAATGTTTATCTGCCGGTGTATTCACCGCTTGATAAAGAACATATGTATCAAATAGCGAATGCGGTAGGGAAAAATGGTGAAAAAAATAAATATGATGTTTTTCATAGGTTAATAATGGAAAAAGGCTTTTATGTGCCAATTTTCTTGTCGCTTCTGGCTTTTTTTATCCGTTTCGGTTTTTTGGCTTTTAGTGATAATTTTAAGGGGCCGCAACCGATGCTCAATATCATTACATCCCTGCATATTTTTAATTTTCCATCAATCATGGAAAATATTTTTTATCAGCAATTGCCTGTATTCTTATATTCATTATTTTGCGTTATTAAGATAGCGGGTGAGCAGATAATCTCCGGACGTTTGCTCTGTGTATTTTGGGGAAGCATGTCAGTGATTCCTTTTTACTATTTGAGCAATAGATTATTCACTAAAAGAATAGCGCTGCTCGCGTCAATACTATTTTGCTTTTATCCAGAGCATATTGTTAATAGTGTAATTACTATGCCTGATGCCGCGGGATTGTTTTTCCTGCTATGCTCCTTATATTATCTAGAAGATGAAAAGAATGTTTTAAGCGCTATTTCTCTTGGATTTGGCACTGCCTGCGCGTATATTTGCTGGTTTTTTGTGCCGATTATCTTTGTTTATATATTATTAACAGCAAAAGAGAAAATAAAGTTGAAATCGCGAAACGCTTTTTCCTTCCTATTTATAACAGCCCTTTTTCCTTTGCTCTGGATAATGCTTATAAACAATAAATATGGAATGTTTAATTTGTTTTACAAAAACTTTTTTGAAGCGCGGTCTTTGTGGCAATATTGCTTTGTTTATACGCAAACTGTTTCAATAGCCGCAAACCGATTGTTTGCGCCTATGCCTTTATTGTTTTTACTTGGCCTGGCGGGTTTGTATCAAAGTGCTAAGGCTAGAAAATATTATCGGTTATTTTTTTTGATCGGAGCACTTGTCCTAGCTGTCAGTTCAGGGCTTTTTCGCAAAGAAATCCCTGTCTTAGAAGAGGGGATTTTTATATTATCAATATTGCTTCTTCCGTTCGCGGTATTAGGAATTGATTTTATACTAGGGGTTTTAAAACTGAAAAGCACCAGGAACTCAGGTTTAGCAGTGGGATTAATCTGTTTGAGTTTGTTGTTTATAAGCGTGAGCAAAAGTCCTTATCCCGCATGCTTTGAAACCCCCGGCATTAAAGCCGGGGACGAAAGCAAAACAGCGGGATTGCGCTCAGAAATTCCGGCCTTTAGCCCGGGTGAGCTTCATTTGCCGGCGGGAGTTAAAAATTTATGTTCCTGGCTTAAAGAAAACAAGAAGGGTGAAAACGCGAAATTTTATATAAGTAAACGCAATAATCCGTTCTATAGCTCAATTATAATGCTTAGCGGCCTTCCTCAGGGCAATTTTTATTATTATGATAAAGAAGATGAGTTGGCTAATTTAGAAATAGAACAAAGGCGCAAGACATATTTTATCTATCGCGGTGCTTTAAATGAAAACGTACTTGTTAAATTTAAAATGGTTAAAAATTTTGATAAGTTCTTGATTCTGATGAGGTTAGATAACTAATGAAAGTAATATTTGTAACCCGAGAAAATTCACAGATGCCGGCAGTAAGAGTACGCTGTTATAATTTCGCGAAGTATTTGGAAAAGGCTGGGATTTGCACTGAGGTTTTTTCTTATGCTGATATGCTTGGAGCTAAAAGCGGCAAAGATGAAAAACATATGAGTTGGTTTTGGAAAATTTATTATAATTTGCAGGCATATCGCCGCCTTTCCTGCGAAGATGCGATTTTCATTATACAGCGAGTTAATTATCACTCTTTTGCCCCGCTTTTTTTGGGAATTTTTAAAAAGCGTAAACTTATCTTAGATCTTGATGATTGGGAGGCGAGAGAAGATATTAGTTATTATTTTAATCGGATACCGAGCTCGAAAGCAGAAATTATGATGCGTTTTATCGCGAAACGGAGCGTTCTTTGTATAGGCGCGAGTAGATTTCTTATCCGATTCCTTTCTTGTTATAGCAATAAAGTCCTCTATATTCCAACAACCGTTGATACGGATGTGTTTAAGCCGGATAAAAAGCCAAGGCAAAAAAGCGGATTGATTTTATCCTGGCTGGGAACAATGTATAGAAATGATAATGTGGAGAACATTAACTTTCTCATTGAATGTTTTAAAGCTCTTGCTGATGATTATCCGCAGTTAAAGCTTGAGATAAGAGGGGATGGAACATTTTATGAACAGGTTTATGATTTAGTTGAGAAATGTAATCCTAAGCGGGTTTTGTTAAAGCCGTGGATAAGCCCCCAAAACGTAGCGCAGTACCTGGAGGAAATTGATATTGGAGTTATGCCTCTTATCCAAAATAGCAAGTTTAATAAATCTAAAAGCCCGACTAGATTGTTTGAATATATGGCCATGGAAAAGCCTGTTGTAGTCTCTGCTGTGGGGGAGGCAAATGAAATCATAATTGACGGGTTTAATGGATTACTTGCGGATAATAAAGCTGATTTTATTAATAAACTTAGAACTTT
Organism: Candidatus Omnitrophota bacterium; assembly: GCA_022013205.1. GTDB lineage: Bacteria > Omnitrophota > Gorgyraeia > B26-G9 > B26-G9 > JAGLQQ01. The sequence continues at coordinate 26,919 of JAKLQT010000227.1, forward strand.
AATTGAAGATAGGGATTTAAGAGAAAATCTCGGCAAAAATGCCCGGGAAACGATTATTAGTAAATATAGAATTGAAAAGCTAACGCAATCACTGGTCAAAGCAATAAAATCATTATGAAAATTGTTGTCGCGAATTCAATTGGCAGAGATAGAAAAGGTAATTATATTATTCACTCTCCGAGCAGGTGGTCAGAGGCAGTAAAAAACAAATATCACTGGTTTGCCTATTACCCCTGGGAGCTGGCGTACTTATCCGCTCTTTTAAAACATGAAACAAAACACAGGGTGAAATTTGTCGATGGATGCTTAATGCGCCTGGGAGGGAAGGACTACTACAAACATATTATAGCCGAAAGTCCTGATATGCTGGTTATTGAAAGCGCGACAAGGATGATAGAAGAAAATGTTGAACTGGCGCTTAAGGTAAAAGCCGCGACTGGCGCGAAGATTGTATTTGTAGGGCCTCATGCAAGCGCTTTTCCCCAGAAGCTTATTGATATGGGAATTGACTATGTGTGTGTGGGTGAATATGAGCTCACTGTTTTGGAAATTGTACAATCGAAAAAAAGGAATGAGATCCTGGGGCTTTATCCTAATGTCCGCAGGCCGCTTTTGGATATAAAAAAGCTGCCCTGGCCTGAAGATAACGATGTCAGCCGTTTGGAATATGCTTATCCGGGAGAGCCCAGTTCTGAATTTCGTGAGATCCAGATGTATGCAACACGCGGATGTCCCGGGAGCTGCAATTTCTGTGTAGCCAGGCATGTTTATTATAACAAGGCTAACTGGCGGCCACGCGAGGTTACTGATGTTATAAACGAAATAAAGCACCTAAGGGATAAATATCCACTGATGCAGGGAGTCTTTTTTGACGAGGAAGTCCATAACGCCGACAGGCAGTTTGTATTTAAACTTACAGAGGCGATCATTGAAAATGGGTTGAGTGACCTAAGGTTTGAAGCAATGTGTGATGTAAGATTTCTTGATGCGCAAGTAATGAGAGCCATGAAAAATGCCGGATATTATAAACTCCGTATCGGCATTGAAAGCGCGAGCGAAAAGGTAATGAAGGCCATGGGCAAAACCATAGATCTTGAGAAAATTGTCAATACGCTTAAAACAGCTAAAAGTATAGGATTAAAAACATACGGAACATTTACTTTCGGCGCCTTGGGCTCTGATGTTAAAGAGGATGAGAAAACAATTAAGCTTATGCGAGATTTGATAAAAAATAACTTGCTTGACAATCTGCAGCTTTCTATCTGTACGCCACAGCCGGGAACTCCTTTTTATGAGCATGTACGCAGAAATAGTTTGTTGAGAAAAAATATTGAAGCTTGTGATTATGACGGAGGTATTTTTGCTGTAATTGATTACCCAAATTATACGCATAGGCAAATTGAGGCAATGAAGAGAAAGGCACTAGTTATTCGGGATCATTATTTTATGAATAAAAGGATAAAAGATAAAGGCGTACGGGACTGGATCATCTCTGCTTTTCGCCGTTACGGCTGGTGGGGAGTGAGTACGAAAGCTTTTTTACGGATCATAAATGAATTATGCTTTGTTAAAATAATTAAACTTAATAAAAAAAATAGGTTCTAATCAATTTTATAAAGATATTATGAATATTGAATTGGCCAGAAAATTGGATTATTATTTAGGGATTTTTTTGTGCAGGATTTTATCTGTGTTTTGCAGGATAAAAGGATTGAGAGTCCCGGCAGCACGGAAAATCCCGATTCATCCTAAAAAAGTTCTTTTTATTGAATTGTGCGAAATGGGTTCGATAATATTAGGTTATCCGGCTTTTATAGAACTAAAAAAATATTATCCAAAAGTGGACATTTATTTTCTTACTTTCCATGAAAATATTGAGGCTGTTCTTTGTTCCGGTGTGATATCTGAGAGGAATATTATCGGGATAAGAAATAAAAGTATCGTTGTTCTGCTCTTTGATCTATGGCGGAGTATCAGAAAGTTAAGAAGGATCGGGGTGGATACAGTAATTGATATGAATTTCTTTTTCCGGGTATCTGCGGTTTTAAGTTATTTGAGTAACGCTTCGATTAGGGTTGGTTTTTATCAAAAATCGCATAAGGGGCTTTACCGGGGAAATATGCAGACGCATAAGGTGTTGTATGATCCAGGTAAACATATTAAAAATAATTATATTTCGCTTGTAAATGCTTTAAAATCAGACAAAATTAATTTGCATTTTCATAACCATGAGCAATCTGAGATTTCTAATGCAACAAGAATTGACACTGCCGATATTGAGGCGATGAGGGATAGGCTGCGTATTTTTGCTCCTGGATTAGATTTGAGTTATAAGTTGGTTCTGATCAATTTAGGGGAGGTGGATAGGATTAGACTAAGAAAATGGCCGATGAGAAATTATAACAAACTTATAGCAATGCTTCTTGAGCATGAGAAGATTTTTATTGTGATGGTAGGGAAAGGGCATCCGGGCTGTGAACAGCTAATTAGACATGCGCGCTGTATGGATCTTATCGATAAAACTAATATTAGAGATATGCTTAGTCTTTGTAATCTGGCGCGTGTTTTGGTAAGCCATGATTGCGGAATGATCCACATAGCTTCGCTCACAGATATTTTTATTTGCGCGCTGTTTGGACCCGAGACGCCGAAATTATACGCTCCGATATCGGAGAATATGAAAATTTTTTACAAAGAGTTATCGTGCAGTCCTTGTTTATCCGCGTATAACCACAAAACATTTTCATGTGTAAATAATAATTGTTTGAGTGAGATTAAGCCGGAAGAGGTATATGCTTGTCTTATAGAACAAATTTTTTGAGAGATATTTGTTTGCCCTGAATATTAATTATAAGAGTTGAAAAATGATGGAAAGGGAAACTAATGAAACTGGCTTTGATTTTTAATCCTTTTAAATATAAAATGCATGAAGAAAATCTGCGTATTGTTCAAAAGTATTTTGGACTTTTTCCTCCTTTGAGCCTGGCCTGGGCTGCGGCGATTGCAGAAAAAGCCGGGCATACGGTAAGAATAATTGATGCGCGGACCCTTGGGCTTTCTCCAGAAAGTACAATTAAGCTGCTGCGGAAATTCAAACCGGACGCGCTGGGATTCATGGTTACTACTTACATGTTTCCCGATACATTGCAATGGATAAAGGCGATAAAAAAACAGATAAACGTTCCGGTGATTGTCGGCGGTTATAATCTAAGAGTTTATCCTCAAGATTCTATTGCTCATGAAGAAATAGATTTTGGCATTATTGAGCAGGCATATTATACATTACCGGCACTTTTAATAGAGCTTGAGAAGGGGACAAAAAGATTTGCCAAAGTTCCGGGGTTGGCATTTAAGGAAAACGGGAGAATAATTATTACAGAGCATCCGCAGAAAATTATTTTCGATGAATTTCCCAACCCGGCCAGGCATTTATTACCGAACGAATTATATGCTGAATTTCCTACGGAAAGAAAAAACTTTACGGTTATGATTACCTCTTTAGGGTGTCCGTTTGAATGTGTCTTTTGCGAAGCAGGCAGGACAGAATATAACGCAAGGTCACCGCAAACGGTAATTAAAGAAATAGAAGAATGTTATCATGATTATTCCGTAAGGGAAATTGACATTTTTGATTATGAATTTACCGGTATAAGAGCAAGGGTTAGTGAGATTTGCCGCTTGTTAATTGAGAAGAAATTGGATATTGTATGGTCCTGCCGTTCCAGAGTAGATACAGTGGATGAAGAGCTTTTGAAACAGATGTATACTGCCGGATGCCGAAGAATATATTTTGGTGTTGAATCAGGAGTTCAGGATATATTGGACAGAATGAACAAGAAGCAAAAAATCCGGCAAATAATTGATACAATAAAATGTTGCCGGAAATTAGGTGTTAAGACCCTGGGGTTTTTTTTAGTTGGTGCCCCAGGGGATACAAAAAAAACAATTAGGAAAACGTTAAATTTCGCAAAAAAACTGGATCTTGATTATGTGCAGTTCTCTAAGTGCCTGGCAAAACCTAAAACAGAGCTTTGGGAAGAACTTGTGAAAAAAGAGAAGAAGGATTATTGGCAGGACTGGATTCTGGGTAAAGTTTCTGATGCCCAGATGTCCAGGCCATGGACTGAGCTTAGTAATGAGCAGATAGATAAACTTACAAAATGGGCTTATATTTCTTACTACTTAAGATTCAGATTTATTATAAAGGCTTTATTTAATATAGGATCCTGGTATGAATTCAAAAGGAAATTATGCGCTTTGATAGATATGATCTTTTCGCAAGAAAGTTTATCAAGAGTAGATGATAAATTTTACGCTTTTAATGAAAACAGCGAAGCGCTTATTTTAAAAGCCAGAAATAACCTGGAAAATTCGATGCGGTGTGATATGTCTGATTGAATATCATAATGCCAAATTAGATAAGACGAACTAAAATGGATAAGATAAGCGTAGTTATAGTTACCTGGAATGCCGAAGCTTTTATCCGCAGGTGCCTTGATTGTGTTTTTTCGCAGGGGATCGATGACATGGAAGTTTTTGTTGTTGATAACGGTTCTGTAGATAAAACCGTTAAGATTGTAAAAGAGTTTGCCCCGCGTATAAACCTTATTGAAAACAGCGAAAATAAGGGGTTTTGTTTTGCTAACAATCAGGCGCTGGCAAAAGCCAGGGGAGATTTCATTCTCACTTTAAACAGCGACATCGCCCTTGAGAATAATTATGTGTCTGAGCTGCTGGATTTTTTAAAAATAAATCCAAAGGCCGGTATGGTGCAGGGTAAGTTTCTGCGTATGGACAAAGTTACGATCGACGGGTTAGGATTGCACCTTAGCCCGCTTTTTCGTCTAGGCAATATCGCTGAGGGAAAGGCGGATACACTTAAATTTAATAAATCATTTGAAATATTTGGTCCCTGCGCGGCTGCCGCGCTTTATAGAAAAGAGTTGATAACTGATATAACCTTTGAAGATGAAGTTTTTGATGAACGGTTTTTCTTTCTTGTAGAGGATTTTGACCTGGCCTGGAGGGCACGCAATGCAGGCTGGATAGCGATGTATGTGCCAAAGGCAGTGTGTTATCATTACAGGGGCAGCTCAGGGCATAAATCTTTTTTTAGGCAATATCTCTCTCTTCGAAACCGATACTTTTTATTGATAAAAAATTTAAGCCTCAAGAGCATAGGACAACTTGTTCTGGCTGTCTTATTTTATGATATTCCAAGATTGGTTTTTATCTGTTTTACGAACCGTATGGCACTTAAGCTTTTTAGTGAAATTCGTTATTAGTATCCGCTTCTTATAAAAAAACGCTATAATAGAAAAAAGATAGATTATGAAAAGGTTTACTAGAAGAGAATTTATTAAAAAAGGATTAGGGTTAGGCGCGGCTTTAACCTGCGCGCAAATCTGGCCGGATTATTCATATGCGTTAAACCCAGCCAGCGAGGTCGCTCTTGTTAAAGGGAATAAAATACCCCAAATAACTCAAAAAGCCTTAGAACTGATAGGCGGGATACAGAAAGTAGTTAAACCAGGCTCAAAGGTGTTTATAAAGCCTAATTATATCGCGGGAGGTTTTATGGGGCATGACCCCGTGCGATCTGGAGAAATACCTCACCCCGAGGTTGTGGCAGCCGTGGCGCGTGAATGCGTAAAATCAGGCGCTAAACAGGTTATTATCGGCGAATGGTTTGAAAGGCCGTTGAAAATAGAGTTTGGCGGGGAAAAGAGCAAATGCGGAGCTCAGATCAAAAAGCTGGTAGAGAAAATAAATAAGAAGTTCTCAAATAAAGTCTCGCTTGTGGATTTAAGAAAATATACAAAGTCATTTATCTATGTGCCCTCGTCTACCAGTATCCAATGGCTGGCAATACCTGATCTGGTCGCGGAAGCTGACGCAGTAATATCTGTGGCTGTATTAAAGACGCATCATCGTCCGATCTCTGTTACATTCGGCATGAAAAACTTTGTGGGCATAATGCCATCTATATTATACGGAGAACCGCGGATGAAGCTGCATGCTGCGGGAATAAATCAGGTAATTCTGGATATTGTAAAGGGAGTCAAACCGAAACTAACTGTTATCAGCGGAGTTTATGGTATGGAAGGGGAAGGGGTGGTTCTTTCCTTCGGAGGCAAACCTGTTGATGTGGCTTCCAGGATCGGCGGCGCGGTAGTGATCGCCGGTTTTGATCCGGTGGCCACCGACGCGACAGCAACCAGGCTTATTACAAGGGCATGGCAGCCTCAGCCAATAGACACTGATTTAGGGGTTCCATGGTATATAAAGCATCTGCGGATGGCTTATGAACAGGGAATAGGCCAGATACACTCTTCACGCATAAAAATTAAAGGGGAAAAACTTGATGATTTGGCAATGTCATGGCTTATGCCGCAAAAGAATACTTATCCGGAGCTGCCAAATCATATTTAGGTAATTTAAAGCAACTATATAAGGTATGACTTTTCATTAAAAATATATATTAATGCATGCAATTTTTGATAATAAGAGTAGAATATCTAAAATTGATTTATAAGAAATATATAATTTATTATTCGGAATGTGCTTGGAGCCGAAAAGATTGGCTGA
>JAKLQT010000228.1 GCA_022013205.1 Candidatus Omnitrophota bacterium
GTCTCATATTTCACCTTATAAAAGGTTATACCTTCCATGAGCACAATAAAAATCCATTTAATATGTAAATATTAACTACTTAAATTTACCATATCTTTTAACTTTTGTAGTAAAGGAATTATTTTAACTTTTTACGACTCTTACTTTGACAAAATCCTTTCTTTCATGCTATACTAATTATCCAAAACAATTTCCAAAACAATTTCAAAGGAAATAATATGGCTATTACCAAAGATACCGTGAAATACGTCGCGAAACTATCCCGCATAGAGCTGGAAGAATCTACAATTGAAGATTTTACTTCGCAGTTAGCCCGGATTTTAAACTATATTGAAAAACTCAACCAGCTTGACACAGAAAATACCGCTCCTACCAGCCACGCGCTTGAATTGAGAAATGTATACAGAAAAGACGTAAACACTCCGTCTCTTGAAAACCAGGCGGCTTTAAGCAACGCGCCCGAGCAGGAAGACGGCCACTTTAAGGTACCTAAGATAATTTAATAATAACGCTTATGGAATTAACTACCCTAACCGCACATGAACTTTTAAAACTCCTCTCCGGTAATGAAGTCAGCCCAGAGGAAGCCGCGGCCGCATATTTAAAGCGCATCGAAGCAGTAGATAAAAAGCTGAACTCATTTGTTCATATTGACCCGGATGAGGTTATCCGAAAAGCTAAAAAGATAAAAGGCGGCAGGTTAAAGGGGCTGCCTATCGCGGTTAAAGATAATTTTTGCGTACGTGATCAGCTGACTACCTGCGCTTCCAGGATTCTAAAAAGTTTCAGGCCTCCTTACAACGCGACAGTTATTGATAGATTAGAACAGGAAGGCGCGTTAATCCTCGGCAAATTAAACATGGATGAGTTTGCCTTTGGCTCATCTTGCGAAACATCCTGTTACGGGCCAACCCGCAACCCCTGGAATACAGATTACGCTCCCGGAGGTTCAAGCGGCGGATCAGCCGCTTCTGTTGCCGCGCGCCTGACTCCCTGGTCATTAGGTTCTGACACAGGCGGTTCCATAAGGCAGCCTGCTTCTTTATGCGGCGTAGCCGGGCTAAAACCTACTTACGGCAGGGTCTCACGTTACGGCCTGATCGCCTTTGCCTCAAGCCTTGACCAGATCGGCCCTTTAACGCAAAATGTTGAAGACGCTGCCCTGCTTATGAACATCATCAGCGGCTATGACAAAAAAGACTCAACCAGCGTAAACATCGCTGTGCCGGATTATCTAAAAAGCTTCACAGGAGATATTAAAGGAATAAAGATCGGTATACCAAAAGAGTATTTTATTTCAGGCATCGACTCTGAGGTCAAAGACGCGGTTACTAAAGCAATCGCTGTTTTAAAAAAACTCGGCGCAAGCATTGAGGAGATCAGCCTGCCTCATACAGAATATGCTGTGGCGGCTTATTATATCGTAGCTCCGGGCGAAGCCAGCTCAAACCTGGCAAGATTTGACGGCATGCATTACGGCCACAGAACAACTAACTTAAAAAAATATTCCGAGAGCGCGCTCATAGACATGTATTGCAAAACCCGCGGCGAGGGATTTGGAGATGAGGCAAAAAGACGCATTTTGCTTGGCACTTACGTGCTCTCAAGCGGTTATTATGACGCTTACTATTTAAAGGCATTAAAAGTAAGAACAAAGATCGCTGAGGATTTCTCAAAAGCATTTAAAAATTTTGACTGTATTGTCACTCCAACTTCTCCGACCGGGGCTTTTAAGCTCGGAGAAAAAACAAACGATCCCCTGTCCATGTATCTGTCGGATATTTTTACAATTTCCGCGAACCTGTCCGGGATCCCGGCGATGTCTGTTCCCTGCGGCTTTACCAGCAATAATCTTCCTGTGGGGCTGCAGATTCTAGGCAAGCCTTTTGATGAGGAAATGCTTTTTAAAGTAGCGCATGCTTATCAAAGTCAGACTGACTGGCACACTCGCATCCCTGCGGGATGCGAGTAGAGAGAGAAAAAAACAAAGCAGAAAATAGAAAAGCGGTTAGAAAAATTTTTAACTCCATACACGATACGGCTAACACAATACGGAATTATCATGAACTACGAAACAGTGATCGGACTTGAAGTCCACGTACAAATGGATCTTAACACAAAAGCTTTCTGCGGCTGCGCGATAGAGTTCGCAAGGCCCGCGAATACGCAGGTGTGTCCTGTATGCCTTGGACTACCGGGCGTATTACCTGTGCTTAATGAAAAGTTTTTGCAATATGCCATGCGTGTTGCCCTGGCCTTGAACTGCACTGTGGCAAATTTTTTAAAATTCGACAGAAAGCATTATTACTATCCTGATCTTCCCAAAAACTACCAGATATCTCAATATGATAAACCGCTTGCATCCGGCGGATATCTGCAAATAAAAACAGAAGCAGGCCAAAAGAAAATCCGCGTCCTGCGCGTGCATATGGAAGAAGATGCCGGCAAGCTGATACATACAAAAGAGGCAAGCCTTGTGGATTTAAACCGCACAGGTACGCCCCTGCTTGAAATTGTTACTCACCCTGATATCAACTCAGCGGTTGAAGCTTATGAATATCTTACCCAGCTTAAAAGCATTCTCGAATACCTGGAAGTTTCTGACTGCGATATGGAAAAAGGCTCACTGCGCTGTGATGCCAATATATCCTTAAGGCCCAAGGGGCAGCTGAGCCTGGGTACAAAGGCAGAAGTGAAAAACATGAATTCGTTCAAAGGTGTACGCGATGCCCTGAATTATGAGATTATCCGTCAGGAAAAAACTCTGATTGAAGGCGGTAAAATCATGCAGGAGACCCGCCTCTGGAACGAAGAAAAGCAAAAAACATGCTCCATGCGCGGCAAAGAGGAAGCCCACGATTACAGATATATACCTGATCCGGACCTTGTGCCTTTTGTCATTGAAAAGGAGGCGATTGAAAAAGCCCGCGGAGAACTACCGGAACTTCCCCAGGCAAAAAAGGAGCGTTTGATAAAAGATTATTCGCTAAGCGGCTATGATGCCGGGGTCTTGAGCGCCGATAAACATATGGCGATTTATTTTGAGGATGCCGCCCAAAGCTACAAGCAGGCGAAAATTATATGCAACTGGCTGATGGGTGATATAATGAGCTATCTGAACACAAATAACATCCCGATAAAGAAAATAAAAGAAGTATTGCCTACAGAAAAATTAGTTGCTATGCTGGAATTGATTGATAATAATACAATCAGCGGCAAAATAGCCAAACAGGTGCTGCCGGAAATGATAGAAACCGGCAAAGACGCATTGGTAATTATTGAAGAAAGAAACTTGAGCCAAATCAGCGATAGCGCAACGATCGAATCGGTAATTGCCGAGGTTATTTATGAAAACGAAACTGTAGTTAAAGAAGTAAAGAGCGGCAAGGATAAAGCATTAATGTTCCTTGTCGGCCAGGTGATGAAAAAAACCCGCGGGAAAGCAAACCCGCGGATAGTAAATTCATTGATCAAAAAGAAACTGGAGGTTTAAAATGTTACGAAAAAAATTCTTTGCGATAGTCATTTTTTCTATGGGTATCAGGATGTTACTTGTAAGCGGCTGCGCGTACGCGAAGCCGAAAAACCTTGAAGATGACCTGTATCACCAAATCGAGATTTTCTCTGATGCCATAACTGCTATACAGCATGATTATGTTGAAACCGTTCCTTCAAAGGATATTATTTACGGAGCTTTAAAGGGGATGCTTTCAGCCCTGGACCCATACAGCCAGTTTATGGACCCGGACACATTTAAGGAATTACAGGTAGAGACCGAAGGTGAATTCGGAGGCCTAGGCATAGAAATCACCATACGCGATAATCTGCTTACGATAATCACTCCTCTTGACGGCACACCCGCGGACAAGGCAGGCCTTCAAGCCCAAGACCGCATTGTTAAGATCGAAGATAAAATCACAAGAGACATGCCCCTGACTGAAGCGGTTAAGCTTCTGCGCGGAAAACCCGGCACTGACGTGAAACTGACTATAATGCGCGAATCAGAGGAAAGTTTCAAAGAGATCACTGTTACGCGCGATATCATTGAGATTAAAGCGGTAAGAAAGGCCGAGCTGTTAAAAGACAATATCGGCTATATAAAACTTACCGATTTCTCAGAAAAAACAAAAAGCGACCTTGATCTTGCCTTGGAAAAACTTGCCAAAAACGGCATGGACAGCCTTATCTTTGATTTAAGAAACAACCCGGGCGGGCTGCTGATCTCATCTGTTGAAACCGTAAGTGAATTTTTGCCAACCGGAAAACTGATAGTATATACAAAAGGCCGGGAACAAAACCAGAACATTGAATATCGAGCCACCGGAAAAACAGACTTTAAAAATATCCCTCTCATAGTCATGATCAACGGCGGATCTGCTTCGGCATCGGAGATTGTTGCCGGCGCCATACAGGACCACAAAAGAGGCATTATTCTCGGAACAAAATCTTTCGGTAAAGGATCCGTACAAACCGTTATTCCCTTGCGCGACGGATCGGCATTAAGATTAACCACCGCGAAATATTATACTCCGCTCGGGCGCACGATCAACGAAATAGGAATTATCCCTGATGTAAGCGTAAAAGTAGAACTTCCCCGCGAAAAAAAAGAGGCAAAAAAAGAAAAGAATATTTTCGATAAAATGGAAAAAGATACAAACAACAATAAAAACAACGAAGGCAATAAACTGCCTGTCGGCATAGAAACTGAAGGCGAAACCACGCCGGATAAAAAGATGGAAGAAAAAAAAGAAGAAAAGGATGAGGAAGAAGAATTCATTAGAGATGATAATCAGCTGCGAGCGGCTATTAATCTCATGAACGGGATAAAGATATATAACTCACTGCAAAAAACAAATTAGATAAGGCCGCTTTCTTATCGGCAAAAAACCGTTCAATTCCTTTATAATTAAAATGAACACAAAGCAGCTTAGTTCTATAATTACTTTCGGTGTTATCGCCCTTATCGCTATCACAGTTTTTATCTTAAGAAAGACAGACTATTCTTATCTTACGAACGAATGCGACAAGATTGCCTCAGATATTATCCGTGAGCACGAAGTTAATACTGAAACACCGCTTAGGACAACGCACAAAAGCGTTTCCGGCCTTAGAAAAAAAGCTCAATCAATAGAAAAAGAATTCCTCCTGCCTCAGAGACAATCTCTGCCTGAAATCAAAAAGTCTTTTATCTCAAGCACTGCTTTTAAACCGGTGCGCCTGGGCAAAATACAGAAAAAACAGACAAAAAAAGAACATCTGCTGATCCTGGACTTCTTTTATAAAGGCCTGAAGTTGTACCGTCTTATCCTAAGGCAGAAAATAGTCCTGGCCGACATTGCTTTAGTCATTGATGACTGGGGCTATAGCAATAAGGTTTTACGCAAGTCACTTTCACTCGGCATTCCCTTAACCTATGCCGTATTACCTTGCCTGCCCTATTCAACAAGAATAGCGCAAATAGCAAGCGACAGCGGCCATGAGGTAATCCTGCATCTGCCCCTTGAGCCGCATAACGCCCAAAAACATCCTCTTGAGAAAAATACTATTTTTACTTCTATGAGTAAAGAAAAGATAGAAAGCATCATCAAGGATGCTATGGCCAGCGTTCCCAATTTAAAAGGCATAAACAACCACATGGGTTCCAAGGCAACAGAAAGCGAATATGTTTTAAATATCCTGTTTGACCAGATCAAAAAGAACAGCCTTTATTTTCTGGACAGCTGTACTTCTAATAAAACGCTGGTGACTCAGGCAGCTTTGCAAAAAGGAATTTCTTTCATCAGACGCGATGTTTTTATAGACAATGTAAGCAGCAAAGACTATATAAAGGGACAGCTCCTCATCGCAAAAAATATCGCTGCGGAAAAAGGAAAAGTTATTGCTATCGGACACGCTAAAGATCTTACTCTAGATACCCTGCAAGAGATCATCCCTGAACTTGAAAGAGAGGGATTCCGATTCGTTCTTTTATCAGCTTTATTAAACGACATAAAGCCTCCCGCGGCAGAATAAAGGAAAAAGGAAAAAGATGATCGTACTTGGAATTGAAACATCCTGCGATGAAACAGCAGCGGCTGTGCTTAAAAACGGCAAGGAAGTATTATCTTCGTGCGTAAGCTCAAGCATTCACATGCACCGCAAGTTCGGAGGCATTGTTCCGGAGATTGCCTCTCGCTTTCATCTTGAATACATCACGCCGGTCACAAAAAAAGCATTAAAAAAAGCAGGCATCGCTCTTTCCGATATAGATCTCATATGCGTTACTCATACCCCGGGGCTTATGGGCTCTCTATTGGTCGGGGTATCGTTTGCCAAGGCATTGAGTTTCGGGTTAAACAAGCCGGTTCTGGGCATAAATCACGTTAAAGCCCATCTATTCGCGCCATTTCTGGAAAAAGGCAGATTTAAATTCCCATTCATAGGCCTGGTCGCCTCAGGCGGGCACAGCAACATAGCACTCGTGCGTGATTTTGATAAAATAAAAATGATTGGAAAAACCAGGGATGATGCCGCGGGTGAAGCATATGACAAGGTAGCAAAAATACTGGGTATTCCCTATCCGGGCGGCCAGGTAATAGACAACCTGGCTCAAAGTATAAGCGAATCACCGTATCGTTTTAAATGCGCTCAGTTTAAAGACAGTTTTGATTTCAGCTTCAGCGGAATTAAGACAAACGTGCTCTATACCTGGCAAAAGGTTAAGAAAAAGAACAACCAGGCCAGGGCTCAGATCGCCTACGCTTTCCAGAGAGAGGTTATTGAATCCCTCATAAAGCAAAGCATTGCTGCATGTAAAAAATTTAAAATCAAAACACTCTCCGCGGGCGGAGGAGTTGCCTGTAACAGTTATTTACGCAAGCGCCTTAAGGAAGAAGGTAAAAAAGAGAAAATCAAGGTTATGATAGCCGCTCCTCACCTTTGCCTTGATAATGCCGCCATGATCGCGGCTTTAGGCGCTCACCTTTATAAAAAAGGCAAAAGATCTGATTATAATCTAACCGCGACATCAACATTATAGAGCATAATAAGTTATTTTTAATTGTCAATTGACAAAATTGCTTTTTTGACACAGTATATATAATATGAAACTTATCAGGGCTCCCTCTGAAATTTTGCATAAATTTCGAGGACTTAGTCCCGGGAATGCAAAGCATTCCACGGGGAAAACCCGGAGTTTTTGAGTGAAATCTTTAAGGAGGAAGCTAAAATGGCAAAAAGAAGCCGAAAAGGCAAATTAAAATGGCGGTCCAAAAAAGCGAACCACGGACGCAAACCTACTCGTGGCGCATAGTTATCGATTTTGCAGCACACCATGATCCATGATCATGGTTAGTGTGTGCCCCCTCGATGGAACTTGACTTTATGACTTAAAAGTGATAAAATTTAAATTACTTTCTGGTTCATAATCTCCAGGGAGAAAATATTTGAAAAATATATTATTTATTACAATTATGTTGTTTTTATTTACGGCCGCATTTGCGCTCAGCAGAATCCCTCAGGCCTCAGCCATGAGCAAGCGTCCATCGGACGTGAAAAAAGCAGAGAATGAAGAATTTGTATTACCTGAGATAGAAATAATCAGCAGGCCTGAAGCTAATATTGAGTTATTGTCAGGAGATAGAAAAAAAGTAAAATCAAGTGTTCATGTCTCTGCCCCTGAAGTAATACCGGCTGTAGGCACTGACGCTAGTATAAGAAAAAACAGTTACCGGATTACCGACATCCAAAAAGCACTTACTAAGGCTGGTTTTGATCTTGGGGGCATTGACGGGAAGATGGGTCCCAAAACAAAAAGAGCTATCCAGGCCTTCCAAAAAAAGCATAACCTGACTGTCGACGGTATTGTCGGAGCAAAAACCTGGGAAAAATTGAAAGCTTATATTAATTAACCAAAAACAATGGCGAAAATAAAATCGCCGCGTTAAGGAGGTGTGTATGAACGGCAAATTAAAATACCTGGTCGTCATAGCATTGATGATTAGTCTTACTGGATGTTCCGTTATTTTACAGAAACGAAGCCCCGGCGATTTAGATAGAATCGATGATCTGGCGGCAAAACTTAGTGAAGAACAGAAAGCGCGCGCCGAATTAATGCGGGCAAGGGATGAGCTTGAAGAAAAGCTGAAGAAGGAAATCGAAGAAAAGCAGATCCGCCTCGAAATGCTCAACAAAGGCCTTGTAATTACTTTTGTGGACGAGGTTTTATTCGATTCCGGAAAAGCTGATATAAAGAAACAAGCTTTTTCTATATTAGACAGGGTGGCAAAGGTGCTAAATGATCAGGTGCGCAACAGAAATATTGCTATAGAAGGCCATACCGATAATCAGCCTATCAGCAAGTCCAAATGGAAATCCAATTGGGAACTCTCAACAGCCAGGTCCATAAGTGTTTTGCACTATTTAGTTGATCAAAGAAGCTTAGCCCCGGAGAGGCTCTCCGCTGTAGGATATGGTGAATTCCAGCCTGTGCTTTCAAATGAAACTCCAGAGGGCAGGCAGCAGAACAGACGAGTTGAGATTACGATTTTACCTGAAAAAATAATAAAGAAGAAACCAGGAGAATTAAAATAAGCTGATGAAAGAGTCAACACTTCGCAAGCTTATTTTCCTGCTGCTGGTTGGTGTTATTATTAGTTTGCTTTGGGCAATAGGGTCAAATTCGCGAAAAAAAGTAGAACTCAAAAAAAGTGAAACCCTTGAAAGTAAACTGGACAAACTGATCCAGGCCAATACAGCTATTGTTAATGATTTAAAAGCAGCACGCAACCGTCTTGCTGCTCTGCAGTATTCCGAGCGTCTATTAAAGAAAAGCTTGGCTATCGAGACTGAAAAGAACGAGGTGATGGAAAAAACAATAGAAAAGGCGACCAGTTCGGCTCTTGGCACAAGCAAAAGTATTGAAGAGCTGGCAGATGACACAGCGATTTTAAAAAATACAAACACAACTCTGGGAGAGGAAATCCTGACCTTAAAAGAAAAAGAGGAAGCGCTTAGATTGGAAATCGAAAAGCTGAAAGCAGAGTTAACGCAGGGACAGAAAAACCCTTATGAGAATAAGCGCGGCAGAAAAAAAAACAGGTAAAAGATACTTCAAATAGAAATTTTATCCGGTAATAAATTCCCTGCATTATGATTTAACAAAAAACCCTCGAGCTAAATTAAAAAGCCCGGGGGTTTTCATAGCTTTAATAAGCTGTGTTTTTAAAGCAAAATTTTTATGGCTTTACTTATTTTTTCTCCTCTTCCTTAGGCTTATCCTCTGTACCGCTCATGGATTTCTTGAACTCTTTTATGCTCTGTCCGATAGAGCGGGCAATTTCAGGAAGTTTGCTGGCGCCAAAAAGCAATAAAAGTATAAATAAAATAAGTACCAGTTCCGGGACTCCGAATCTACCCACTTTGTACCTCCTTCTTTTTTTCAAAGATCTTTATCAACCATATACTCATTTCATACAAAACAATTATCGGCAGTGCCAGAAGCGTCTGATTTACCATGTCCGGGGTCGGCGTCAAAGCAGCTCCGATAATAAAGCTTCCCAGTACGGCAAAGCGCCTGAATTTACGCAAAGACGCGCAGCTGACTATTCCCAGCCTGGCTAAAAACATTAGAATAAGCGGCAGCTGGAACGTAAAACCAAAAGCAAATACCAGGCAGCCGATAAAGGATAAATACTTGCTCACTGAAATCAGCGGAAGCAGGGTTGAACTTCCGTATGAAAGAAGAAACCTGACGGCAACAGGGATAACAAGGAAATAACAGAAAACGCCTCCAAGCGTAAAAAGAATAAAGCCGGCAATGCTCATCGGCAGCACATATTTCCTTTCGTTTTGCTTTAAACCAATCTCCACGAATTTCCATATTTGGTAGAATATAAACGGCAGGGCGCAGTATAAGCCCGCAAACATCGCCAGTTTTACCTGCACCCAGAAAGCTTCCGCGGGGCTCATAAAATACAGCGTGCCTATAGAACGCGTAAGAAAGGCCATGATCTGCTCAACAAAGCTGTAGGCAAGCGCCGCGCATAGTATGATAAGAACCAAACAAAAAAGTATCCGATTGCGCAGTTCCTCCAAATGATCCATCACCGAAAGAGGTTTATCTATTAGGGATGGAAGCACCTTATCCAAGCAAGCCCTTCCCTTCTTTCTTAAGCTCTTCCTCGTTTTCCTTAAGCTTTTCTTCTACTTCTTTGACTATCTCATGGGAAGGCTCATGGTTCATAACCTCACGAAAATCATCCGCTGCCTTTTTAAATTCACGCATTGCCTTACCCAGCATCCGCCCAGCCTCAGGAAGTTTACGCGGGCCAAAAATAAGCAGGGCAACAACAAACACTAAAATTAATTCAGGCATTCCTATGCTAAACATTCATTAGTCCTCTAATTATATATCCGTTATTATTCTGTTAAACGCCTCTATAGTATATTCTATATCTTTTTTCGTGTGCGCAAAAGATAAAAAATTAGCCTCAAATTGAGACGGCGCGAAATAGACCCCCTCTGAAAGCATTTTAGAAAAATAGTTCGCGTATTTTTCCGTATCCGATCGATAGGCAGAACTATAATCTGAAACATTTTTATTTGTAAAAAATACCGTAAACATGGAGCAAAAACGGTTTACGGTTATTTTCTTTTTTTTAGCTTTTGCTATTTTTTTCATGTCAGTACATAGTTCTTCGCATAATAAATTTATCTTTTTATAATCGGTTTTTTTTAATATCCGCAAAGTCTTCAACCCGCAAGCAACCGCGACAGGATTGCCTGAGAGCGTACCGGCCTGATACATGCTCCCTGATGGTGCCGCGCAATCCATTATTTTTTTACTTGCCCCATAAGCTCCTATGGGCATTCCCCCGCCGATGATTTTACCAAGACAAGTGATATCCGGTTTTATTTTAAGCAGGTTTTGCGCCCCGCCGAAGCAAAAACGGAATCCAGTAATTACTTCATCAAAGATAAGCAATATCCCGTACTGCCGGGTTATGGTTCTTACTTTTTGAAGGAATTTATTCAAGGGTGCTGCTACCCCCATATTTCCGCATACAGGCTCTATAATAACCGCCGCGATATTCTTATGCCCGGCAGCTATCACTGCTTTTACTTTTTCAATATCGTTAAACGGCAAGACAATCGTATCCCGCGCAGAGCCTCGCGGCACACCGCTGCTTGTCGGTACACCGAACGCAGCTGCCCCGCTGCCTGCTTTTACCAAAAGCCCATCGCTGTGGCCGTGATAAGCACCCTCGAACTTGATAATCTTATCTTTTCCAGTATAGCTGCGCGCGAGCCTTATCGCGCTCATCGCGGCCTCAGTCCCTGAATTAACCAGCCGCAAACTTTGCATGCCCGGTATAGCGCTTTTTATCAGCCGCGCGATCTCGTTCTCCGCGACTGTCGGCGCGCCAAAGCTTGTACCCGCTCGAGCCGCCTTTACAATACTATTTATTACCTGTTTATGCGCATGGCCAAGTATCAGCGGCCCCCAGCTTAAGACATAATCAATATATGAATTACCATCCACATCATATATCTTCGAGCCTTTGCCCCATTTAATAAAAACAGGATTTCCGCCTACCGCGTTAAAAGCGCGCACCGGGCTATTAACCCCTGCAGGCATAAGAGATAGTGCTTCCTTATAATATTTCTCCGATTTTTTCCTAATGTTCTTTTTAATCATCTGTCTTGTCCTATAATACCGAATAAACTATCTTATTTAAGCTTCACATCAGGATCCCGAAGCAATACCACATAAAGAAACTTCATTCGGGATAGTTGACCCTTTAAACACAGATAATCTAATTAACCGCCCGCTTCGCTTGATAAATGCTGATTAACGCAGATACCAAATGCTATTTCCGGAAAATCATATGCTTATTTGTGGCTGCGCTCCAGCCGCATGCCTTCACCAAACCAATAATCAGTAAGGAAAATGTATTTTCCTTCTGAACTTGGCTTGTGAAGGCCTAACTTGACAATGTCAAGTTAAGCATATGTTTTACATCCGCGTTTATCTGCGTCTATCTGCGGTTAATTCATTTTTTTGTCAACCTTTTTCAGGATAACACACTCGCAACTTTTACCTTTTACCTTTTTACTTTTTACTTAAAACTGCGTCTCTCGTCCGTCGGTATTTTTTCGCCAACCGCTTTTCGCTATACGCTGTAAACCGGGCTTGTTTTTTTAAATTTTTTTAACGTAAACAGCATTTTATAATCATCAACTTCGCATTTTTTTGCTATTGATTTAATTGTCTTGCAGCACTCTGATTTAGTTTTTGCGTGCACCATAGTATAAAAATTATACGGCCAATCGCGTTTACTCACCCGCCAATAACAATGGCTTATGCCTGGCTCTTGAGCGCAAAGTTTTCCTATTTTTTCAATTTTTCCCTCAGGAACTCTCCATACACACATGCAATTTGCCTTTAAACCAACCATGTCATGGCTTAAAAGCGCGCCTAATCTACGGATATAGCCTCTTTTTTTAAGCAAAGCTATTTTTTCTGCTATTTTATCCTCATCAATATTCAGCTCCTTAGCAAGGCCTGCGTAAGGAGAACTGTTAAGAGGCAAATCACCCTGTATAAAATTTAATATTTGTTTTTCTATTTTAGTCAGCATTACTTTTGCGCCCAATCAGCTAAAACCTGAACTCAGCATTAATTTTAAATGTTCTTTTTGCCGGCAGGCTCAACACATCGACAACCCCCCTGCGTTTTTTAAAAACGCGTATAAAATCTTCAATCTCTTTTTTGGTTTTCGCGCTGAACGTAAACCAGACATTATATTTCGCGCCTCTCAGATAATTATGCGTTACATTCTCACGCGTGTTTATAAAAGCAATATTTCTGCTCATAAACGCCTTTTCCATCCTCGCGGCCACAAGCGTGCTTTTATAGCCAAGACGCGCGGCCGAAACAACCGCTCCTATCCTGCGCACATAACCTTTTCTTTTTAATAGTTTAATCTCGGCAATAAGCGCAGTCTCATCCATGCCAAGCTTATCGGCCAGCGCCTGATAAGGATTTTTAGTCAGGGGAAAATCAGACTGTAATGTTTTGAGAATTTTCAGAATTAGTTTTTGTTTTCGGTTCATAATCGCAATTTGGATCTTCTGCCAGATAATCTCCTGCGGATTGATGAAACGCAGCAGCGCGGCAGCCGGAGCACAGGGTTTTAAACTCACATATTCCGCATTTACCATTAAGCTTCAGGCTTCGTAAATCCTCAAACACCTTATTTTCCTGCCAGATCTTTTTAAACCCGCCATCATCCCGGACATTTCCCAGGTTTATCGGCATATAAGGGCACGGGTGTACCTCACCGTTAGGAAGAACACAGGCATAGCTTATTCCGGCAAGGCAGCCTTTTTCAAAACGTGTCTTAATATTTTTTTCTTTGGCAATGCGCATGAACTGAGGGGCGCATACAGGTTTTAGTTCAAGAGTTACGGTTTTCTGCTTCTGGAGAATTTCCTCAATCAACCGCTCATACTCTCGCGCGCTGGGGATAACATCATCAATCTCATTGCCTCTGCCTGTGGGCACAAGGAAAAATATATGATGCGCGCGCGCGCCGATATTTTGCGCGAAATCTGTAATAGTTAAGATCTCGTTAATATTTTTTTTGGTAACTGTAGTATGCACCTGAAACTCAATGCCGGCTTTCTTGGCATTTCCCATCCCCCACACCGCCTGTTTCCATGCTCCATCAAGGCAGCGGAATTTATCATGTTTTTTTTCATCAACAGAATCAATACTGATGCCCAGGCGTTTTAATCCTGCCTGCTTAAGGCGCCCGGCACATTCTTCATCAATAAGCGTACCGTTTGTACCTAAAACGCTTATTAAACCTGATTCCCGCGCAAAAGGGATCCACTGAAAAAGTTCTTCTCTTAAAACAGGTTCTCCTCCGGAAAAGATAATCATACGGAAATTAAGGTCTTTAAGCTCTATTAGGAGCTTTTTCCCCTCAAGCAGGTTAAGTTCATCATGTGCCGCTAATCCGGCATCACGATAACAATGTTCGCATTTTAAATTGCATGCTTTGGTAATATTCCAGGAAATCAACACATTTATATTCCTTGCAGTAACCAGTTACCGGTTTGCCAGTCAAAAAACGCATAACAGCTGATAACTATAACAGAAACTTTCCGCTTAGCCATCGTGCCGCGTCTTTGGCATGATAAGTAATGATCAAATCAGCTCCGGCCCTTTTTATACATGTTAATATTTCAAGGGTAACTGACTTTTCATCTATATACTCAAGTGACGCTGCCGCCTTAACCATGGAAAATTCACCGCTTACATTATAAGCAGCCACGGGAATTTGGTATTTCTGCTTTGCCCGAGCGATTATATCCAGATAAGCAAGCGCCGGCTTTACCATAACAATATCCGCTCCCTCCTGAATATCAAACTCTATTTCCCGCAATGCCTCGGCTGTATTGCCGGGATTGATCTGGTATGTTTTTCGGTCTCCTGTACCAGGGCCGGAATCGGCGATATCACGAAACGGGCTGTAAAAACTCGAAGCAAATTTCGCGCTATATGCCATTATCGGGATATGTTTAAAATTGTTTGTATCTAAATTTTTCCGGATCGCGGAAACCTGCCCGTCCATCATAGAGCTTGGCGCGACTATGTCTGCTCCTGCTTCGGAGTGCGACAAGGCCATTTTGCCAAGCAATTCACATGTCGCGTCATTATAGACAACAGCCTCTCCCGCGCTGGGTGAAGCCTCCATCGCGTTTTCCTCTTCCGGAGTTTCCTGTACCGGAGCGATTTTATTTTTCACTATGCCGCAATGCCCGGAAGCTGTATAGGCGCAAAGGCACACATCCGTTGCGATCAGCAAATTATAATGCTTTTCTTTGAGTGCTCTTATTGCTGTTTGTACAATCCCGCCTTTAGCATAGGCAGACGTAGCCCTCTCATCCTTTTTCTCAGGGATCCCAAAAAGCATAATCGCCGGAATATTCAAGCTCTCGACTTCCTTAGCCTCTTTCAGCAAATTATCCACAGACAGCCTGAAAACCCCGGGCATTGATTTTACGGGTTCTTTTATATTTTTGCCATCAACCACAAAAACAGGATAGATAAATGACCTGGCACTTAAATCCGTCTCCTTAACCATTTCCCGCAAAAGATGGTTTTTGCGTAATCTTCTTAATCTCGAAACTGGATAATACATATGATTCCCTCCTTAATGAGCAGCTAATTTACACTTTTTGTAAATTAGCTGCGTTAGCTTGCCTGCGAATTAATCCTCGCCATATTTTATGGCAGGCGAATTATACCCATCTTATTAATTGTTATCTGCGATCAACTTGTATCTGTTAATCCGCGGTTATCTGTGTATCAGCCGACCATAATTTTTTCCTGAGCATAGGTATAATTTATTTTTCTTTTATACCCTGAAAACGCCAGAACAATTGTTAAAGGCCCCAGCCTTCCCAAAAACATTAAGCAGGTTATCAGTAATTTACCGGCATTATGAAATTGTGCCGTAATGCCTGTAGAAAGCCCTACAGTGCCGAACGCGGATACAACCTCAAAGAGCAAGTCCCTGAAAGGCAGCGATTCAAAAATAGATAACAGATACATAAACATAATAACAAACCCTAAGGATAATATAAATATCGCTATTGCCTTGCCGACAATCTGTTCCGGGATTTTTCTCTTAAAGGCATTTATATCGTCTTTGTTCTGTAAGCTGCTGCTGAATGATTTCAGCAGCACCCAAAAAGTCGTGGTTTTGATACCCCCTCCTGTTGAACCGGAAGAGGCCCCGATAAACATCAAGATAATAATGCTGAAGATGCTCGCGTTAGTCATGCCGGCAATATCAACGCTGTTAAATCCCGCTGTTCTGGCTGACGCGGACTGGAAAAAGCTTATTAAAATTTTGTCCTTCAAAGCCATGCCGGTAAAGTTAGCATTATTTTCCGCGAAAAATATACAGATTGTACCGGCAACAAGTAAAAAGGCGGTCATGGATAAAGCAAGTTTAGTATGTAATCTTAAGCCTAAGCTTTTAGGCCGTACGCCTAAAACAAACATATCCCAGATATCCTTCACAACAATAAATCCCAAACCGCCGAAAATAATCAATAGAGCAATAGTCAGGTTAATAACCCTGTCGTTCGCGTAGCGCATAAGGCTGTCCGGAAATAATGAAAATCCGGCGTTACAAAAAGCGGAAACAGAATGGAACAAAGATATATATGCCCTTTGCCAGGGGTCGCTGATATAGGGCGTAAACCCGGCAAAAAGAAAAACAACTCCCAAAACTTCTATGCATATAGTCATCTTTGCGATGAACGTGATCAAGCCCCTGATTCCCGCGATACTGTCCTGATCAAGCACATCCTGCATGGCAATAGCTTCTTTATTAGACATATGTTTTCCCGCGGCCAGAAATAAGGTTACGGAAAAAGTCATTATCCCTAATGCCCCGACCTGGATAAGCAGCAAGATAACAAGCTGCCCGAAAATCGAAAAGAAGCTGCTTGTATCCTGTACGATCAGGCCAGTAACACATGTTGCCGATGTAGCCGTAAACAAGGCGTCGACAAAATTTAAGCCCTGGCCGCTTTGTGTCGCAATAGGAAGAGTAAGTAAAAACGTCCCTACTAAGATCGTCATCAAAAATGTCACGATCAAAAGCTGTGCCGGTTTTATGCCAAGTAAGCTGATCAACCGTTCTGACACCTTTGTCCGGGATAAAAATCTGAGCAGCCTTATCGCCTCTCTTAAAACAATCGCGAGGCCCGCGCTGTGCACGCCTTGAAATATCTGGATAATGGGTAGAATAACAATCAGGTCTATCCAATATTCCTTGAGATGCCCTTTTTTAAACGGATTAGCTATAAAACGCGCTAAAACACATATACAGAATACAGCGAAAACAACAATATCGACAATATCCAGCACAGAGGTATCCAGTGTTTTAATAATAGGCATCATTCCCCACTGCGCAAGCAAAACAACAAACGATACGGCAGCGGCAATTATGATACTGGCATCTAAAAACTTATTGACTGTGTTTGTTTTCACGCTTTTTCCCTTTCTTAAGGCGGTAAAAACGGCTTATTATTTAAGCATATAAGCGATATGGAACAAAACTCCCACCAGAGACCTTTGCAAAAATACAATAATAAAAAAAGCCGCCAGAGGAGACAGGTCTATTCTAATCTGCATGGTTAAAGGCATCAATAAATGACGCAGCGGTTCAAGCACCGGATCCGTTGCCTTGTGTAGAAATTTAACAATCGGGTTATAAGGGGCCGGACTGACCCAGCTGATAAGCGCCCGGATTAAAATCAACCAGTACATTATGGTCAATACCAGGCCCAAAACAATCGCAAAACCCTCGATAATATACGCGAGAATAAACATTTTCGGCTCCTGTAAGTTTCAAGTGGGTAAATAATGTTTGTTTAATAAATTAAATCGGGCCGCAACGCAGCGTTATAATTTTTTTTATGCTCACACAGAGACACAAAGAACACTAAGTTTTTTTATTCGACTCTTCCATTTATAATTCTTGATATCCCATCTTTCATCAATGCTTCACCGAAATTCAACAAATATCCTAATTTGCATCCAGTCAATTTTAGATACGTTAGTATTTGTTTTTTGTGGGCTTTACTAACAGTTTCTATTGATTTTAACTCCAAAATCACCTTGTTTTCAACAACAATATCTGCTCTAAATCCCTCGTCAAATTTTATGCCCTGATATTCTATTGCTATCAGTACTTGGCGTTCCACGAATAAACCACACTTTTTTAGTTCATGAACAAAGATTACTTCATAAACACTTTCAAGAAGCCCCGGCCCAAGTTCTCTGTGTACAGCAATTGCCCTATCAATGATAATCTTACCAATTTCATTTTCCGTCATTATTCTTTGTGGCCCTGTGTCTTTGTGTGATTATTTGTTTTATCCCTTCATTTATATTAGTTTACCCACTTAAAAATCAAAAGAACCTAAAATTTATGGCTTTGGCGTTTGAATTTTTAATGCGCTCCTGATAAATTCTCTAAATAACGCATGGGCTTTATCGGGTTTGGATTTGAATTCGGGATGGAATTGACAGGCTACAAACCATGGGTGATTTTCCAGCTCAATTATTTCTACTAAATTTTGATCAGGGTTAATGCCGGAAAAAATAACTCCCTTATTTTGTACAATCTCTCTATATTTATTATTAAACTCATATCTATGCCTATGCCGTTCCGCAATCCGTGTTTTTTTATATGCTTTATAACTATTAGTTCCTTTAGATAAAACGCAGTTATATTTACCCAGGCGCATAGTTGCACCCATTTCCTTGATTTTCTTTTGTTCTTCCAATAAGCTAATCACAGGGTATTTAGTTTTTTTATTAAACTCTGTAGAGTGGGCTTCTTTTAACCCGCAAACATTTCTCGCGAATTCGATTGCTGCCATTTGCATCCCCAGGCAGATACCCAAGAACGGAATTTTATTTTCTCTCGCATACCTAACTGCCTTAATTTTTCCTTCAATCCCCCTATTGCCAAACCCGCCGGGGATAAGAATTCCCTGCGAATCTTTCAGGAGTTTCTCGGCCGCGGATTTTTCAATATCTTCCGAATCAATTTTATTAATAATTACCTCTGCGTCGTTTGCTATGCCTCCGTGAACCAGTGCCTCATATATTGACTTATACGCATCCTGTAAAGTGATATATTTACCTACAACCGATATGTTCACTCCCTTAGCCGGCTCTTTCAATCTTTTTATTACTATTTTACTCCATTCACTTAAGTCTCTTTCTTCGCATTTTATATTTAATTTACGCAGGATAAGATCATCTAAAAAGCTTTTCTTAAATTCAACAGGCACTTCATAAATATGTTTAACATCATGCGCAGGAATCACTGCTTCCTTATCAACATTGCAAAAGAGCGCAATTTTGTCCCGAGCCCCTTTAGAAAGAGCTTTTTCCGTACGGCATAACAAAATATCCGGGATTATTCCTATTTCACGTAATGTCCCAACACTGTGCTGGGTGGGCTTGGTCTTTATCTCATCGGCAGATTTAAGATATGGAATTAGTGTTACATGTATATTCAATGCATAACTTGCCCCAACTTCCTGGCGCAGCTGCCTGATCGCTTCTAAAAATGGAAGGCTTTCAATATCACCAACTGTACCTCCGATTTCGACAATAACTATATCAACATTTCTTTCGCGGGTGACTTTTTTAATTCGATGCTTAATCTCATCTGTAATATGAGGAATTATTTGAACAGTTTTACCTAAATAATCTCCTCTTCTTTCTCGGGAAATTACAGAATAATAGATCTTTCCGGTAGTTATATTATTATCTTTTGTGAGTTTGGCATTGGTAAAACGTTCATAATGCCCTAAATCTAAATCTGTCTCAGCCCCATCATCGGTAACATATACCTCCCCATGCTGAAAAGGATTCATCGTGCCGGGATCAACATTTATGTAAGGGTCGCATTTTATTAGAGTAACCTTAAGGCCGCGCGTTTCCAGTAACTTACCAATACTTGCTGAGGCAATGCCTTTACCAAGACTTGACACAACACCACCCGTAATAAAAATATACTTTGACATTTTAGCGCTCCTCTAATATATTCTTGCCTAATTTTTTGGATAATTTTGTCGGGTATTTACCGGTAAAACAAGCGGTGCAAAATTCCTCTGCCGCTAGCGGCATAGACTTAAGCATTCCCTCAAGGCTTAGATATTCCAGGCTGTCTACCCCCAGAAAATCTCTGATCCAATTTATGGAATGTTTTGAGGCAATCAACTCCTTTTTAGAAGGGAAATCTATGCCGTAGAAACAAGGGTAGCGCAGGGGTGGACAGCTTATCCGCATATGAATTTCTTTAGCGCCTGCTTCCCGCAAACTTTTAACACGAGCCTTGCTTGTTGTACCACGCACAATAGAATCCTCTACGACCACCACTCTTTTACCTTTTAATACATCCTTAATCGGATTTAATTTTACTTTCACTTTAAAATCTCTGATAAACTGTGAAGGCTGGATAAAAGTTCTCCCCACATAATGATTTCTGATAATTCCCATCTCAAAAGGTATGCCGCTTTCTTCCGCATAACCAATTGACGCATACACTCCGGAATCAGGCACCGGAGTGACTAAATCACTGTCAACGGGATGTTCTTTTGCCAGTTCTACTCCAAGTTTACGCCGGGCCTGGTATGCGTTCTTTCCAAAAATATTGCTGTCTGGACGAGAAAAATATATATATTCAAAAATGCAAAACGCATGTTTATTTTTTTTAGGTAGTTTTGTCGATTCAATCTTATCTTTATTAATAAATATAATCTCACCCGGCTCTATATCTCTGACATATTCAGCCTGGATTAAGTCAAGTGCACACGTCTCACTGGCTAGAACAAAGGCCCCATCAAGTTTACCTAAGCACAAAGGCCGCCATCCGTAAGGGTCTCTTGCCCCAATTAATAAATCATCAACCATCAAGGCCAAAGAATATGCCCCTTCTAAATGGGCAAGAGTCCAAACAACACTTTCTTCAACGCTTTTTTTCTCGGGGCTGGCTAAAAGATGCGCAATAATTTCAGAGTCCATGGTGCTCTGAAAAATTGAGCCTTTTTTTTCCAGATTACTTTTTAATTTAAAAACATTAGTCAGGTTCCCATTATGGGCAATCGCTATAGATCTTTTTCTATGTTTGACAAAAAAGGGCTGAATATTTTTGACGCTGCTTGATCCGGTGGTTGAGTAGCGGTTATGCGCGATAGCTAAATCACCACGTAATTGTTTAAGCTGGTTTTCGTTAAAAATATCATTCACCAGCCCCATGCCTTTATGATATATTAAGTTCTTGCCGTTACGCACAACAATGCCGGCACTTTCTTCACCGCGATGCTGAAGCGCATAAAGGCCCAGATAAGCTAATTTTGCCGCGTCCTTATGATTTGAAATTCCAAATATTCCGCACATATTTTTTATCCTATATATTGTTGAATGGGTTTAACCTGCAAATCTTTTTTTATAATCGATTCGATCCCGTTGACCGCTGCCTGCGCGCCTTGAATTGTAGTAATACAAGTAATCCCGTGCATCATGGCAAGGTTTCTAATCGGTTTCATGTCCGACTGCCCCCTATGTCCAGAAGGGGTGTTGATAATTAAATTCAATTGCCCCTTTTTGATTAAATCCAATATTTGGTTATCGCCTTCGCTGATTTTTCCCACTTTTTTCGCATTAATATTATTAGAAAACAAGGCCTTACAGGTACCCTTGGTCGCAATAATTTCAAAATTCATATCAAAAAGCTTTTTAGCAATAAAAACAATGTTTCTTTTATCAGTATTTTTTACGCTTATAAATACTTTCCCTTTCAAAGGAAGTTTTTGTCCTGCCGCTAACTGAGCTTTATAAAACGCCTGGGCAAAAGTATCATCAATCCCCATTACTTCCCCGGTAGATTTCATCTCCGGCCCGAGAAGAATATCAACCCCGGAAAATCTGGAAAAAGGCAGGACAGATTCTTTAACACAACAGTAGTTTATCTCTTTCTCTTGCGTAAAGCCGATGTCCGCTAATTTCCTGCCTGTCATAACCTGCGCAGCGATTTTAGCTAGAGGCACTCCTGTCGCCTTGCTGATAAACGGTACTGTCCTTGAGGCGCGGGGATTAACCTCCAGGACAAAAACATCGTCACCTTTTATTGCAAATTGAATATTTATTAATCCGATTACTTTAAGTTCTTTTGCCAATACAAAGGTATGTCTTCTGATTATATCAATAATCTTATCATCCAGCGTATGCGGCGGTAAAACACATGCTGAATCGCCGGAATGAACCCCTGCTTCTTCAATATGCTCCATTATTCCGCCAATAACCGTATTTTTGCCATCGGAGATTGCATCCACATCAACTTCTACGGCATCTTCTAAAAACCGATCAATCAAAATCGGTTTATACTCTGAGGCTTCCTGCGCCTCTTTAATAAATTTTCTTAAAGATTTATCGTTATAAACTAATTTCATCGCCCTTCCGCCTAAAACATAAGAAGGCCGCACCAGCACAGGATAGCCGATTATTTTAGCGATTTTAAAAGCATCCTCTTTTGATACTGCTGAGCCGTTATCCGGTTGATTTATCTTTAATTTTCGCAGAATTTTCGCAAATTTATCTCTGTTTTCCGCCAACTCAACTGATTCCACACTTGTCCCGATAATCGGAGCCCCGGCCTTAGCCAATTGATGGGCGAGATTAAGCGGTGTTTGGCCTCCGAGTTGTACAATTACACCATGAGGTTTTTCTCTATCGATAATATTCATTACATGCTCAAAGGTCAACGGTTCAAAATATAATTTATCAGATGTATCCTAATCCGTTGAAACAGTTTCGGGATTTGAATTTACCATAATAGTCTCATATCCCAATTCTTTTAAGGCAAATGATGCATGGCAGCAGCAATAATCAAATTCAATCCCCTGGCCGATTCTATTCGGCCCGCCGCCTAAAATTATTATCTTTTTCTTTCTGGAAACCCTTGATTCACATTCACTCTCATAAGTTGAATAATAATAAGGCGTATATGCTTCAAATTCCGCAGCGCAGGTATCCACAAGTTTAAACGTTGCTTCAATACCTTTGCCTTTCCTGAATTTTCTTACTGATAGTTCATCAGAGCCTGTCAGCTTTGCAATTTGCATATCACTAAAACCAAATTGTTTGGCTTTAAGCAACAATTCAGTTTCCAGGCCATCTGTACCCGCCTGCGCCTTCTTAACATTTTTATTTTCAGCCCGCGCTTTTAAGCCTGCGGCATGCAGCTTAATTTCTTCTTCTAATTCAACAATCTGCTTTATATTATCAATAAACCATGGATCTATCTTTGTCAGCTCAAATATTTGTTCAATAGAATATTTTCTTTGCAAAGCATACTTAATATAAAAAATCCTTGAGGCATTAGGCTCTTGCAATCGCCTTTTAATTTTCTCTCCCGGAATTATTTTGTAATCAATTTTATTGTCTAAACCGATATGGCCGATCTCCAGCCCCTGCAGGCCTTTTTGCAAGGCCTCTTTAAAGGTTCTTCCGATAGCCATGGTTTCACCAACAGACTTCATGGAAATGCCTAAAACATCTTTTGCTTCCGGAAATTTTTCAAAAGTAAACCGGGGAATTTTAACAACGCAATAATCTATGGCAGGTTCGAAAGAAGCAGGTGTTTCTCTGGTGATATCATTTTGTATTTCATCAAGCGTATAACCCACAGCCAATTTTGCCGCGAATTTCGCGATAGGGAAACCTGTTGCTTTACTCGCGAGAGCTGAACTGCGCGAAACCCTGGGATTCATCTCAATAACCACCATCCTGCCGTTTTCCGGATTCAAGGCAAACTGAATATTTGATCCGCCTGTTTCAACTCCGATTTCGCGGATGATAGCAAAAGCAGCATTTCTCATATTTTGGTATTCTCTGTCAGTCAAAGTCTGGGCAGGAGCAACAGTTATCGAATCACCCGTATGGATACCCATAGGATCGAAATTTTCGATTGAGCAAATAATCACTACGTTATCTTTTTTATCACGCATAACTTCAAGCTCATATTCCTTCCAGCCTGAAATAGATTCCTCGATTAAAACCTCACTGATCATGCTGTTTTTTAATCCCAAATCAGCGATGCGTTTAAATTCTTTCATTGTATGGGCAATTCCCCCTCCGGTTCCGCCAAGCGTAAAGCTTGGCCTGATGATAGCCGGAAGCCTGATCTTTTTAACCGCCGCGAGCGCCTCCTTCATACTGTATGCCAAAACACTTTTAGGTATATCCAGTCCAATCTTAAGCATGGCCTTTTTAAAATATTTGCGGTCCTCTGCTTTTTCTATTGCCTCATAAGTTGCGCCAATCATTTCAACCTTATATTTAGCCAGGATTCCTCTCTTGGCTAAAGTTATTGCCATATTAAGGCCTGTCTGCCCGCCTAAGGTCGGAAGCAATGCCTGCGGCCTTTCTTTAATAATAATCTTTTCTACTACTTCCGGGGTAATCGGTTCAATATAAGTAACATCTGCTGTGCTGGGATCAGTCATAATCGTTGCCGGATTTGAATTAATAAGCACAACCTCATATCCCTCTTCTTTTAACGCCTTGCAGGCCTGTGTGCCGGAATAGTCAAATTCACAAGCTTGTCCAATAATTATTGGGCCAGAGCCGATGATTAAAATTTTGTTAATATCAGTTCTTTTTGGCATTAAATACCTCGATCATATTCACAAATTCTTTAAAAAGGCAGCCGGCATCATGCGGCCCGGGGCTATGTTCAGGATGAAACTGAACAGAAAACAAAGGGAACTTCTTATGCCGCATGCCTTCAAGCGTCTTATCATTAAGATTTATATGGGTTATTTCTATTTCCTCTTTGCCCAGTGAATCGATATCTACACAAAAGTTGTGATTCTGGGCAGTGATAAATATTTTTCCGTTCCTTAAATCCTTTACCGGATGATTGCCGCCATGATGTCCAAATTTAAGCTTGGATATCTTACCGCCAAGCGCTAAACCTATTAATTGGTGTCCAAAGCAAATTCCAAAAACAGGTACTTTGCCGATTAATTTTTTGATCGTTTCCGCAACATAAAGGGCACCTTCCGGATCTCCCGGCCCATTTGATATTAAAATTCCATCAGGCCTTTCGTTTATAATATCTTTAAAACTCGTGTCGCCAGGCATTACTTTTACCCGGCAATTGTGCTCACTTAATTTTCGTAAAATATTAAATTTTACTCCGCAGTCAATAACCAGCACCTTATATTTGCCGCGTTTATTCCAATGGAAAGGTTTCTCAACCATGACCTCTTTTGCCAGGTCCCGGCCCAGGATACCGGCAATGGACTTAACTTTCTTAATTAAATTATTATCATCTAAATCTATCGTTGAGATGATTGCTCTCATCGATCCCTTAAGCCTTATATGTTTAGTCAAGGCGCGAGTATCGATTCCTTCAATACCGATAATCGCGTTTTCTTTTAAATAAACATCCAGTGTTTTTTCCGAGCGCCAGTTGCTGGCAATACGGCTGGCCTCTTTCACGACAAAACCTTCCACAAAAGGCCTTCTTGATTCCATGTCTTCAGAATTTATCCCATAGTTTCCGATTAATGGATAGGTCATTGTAACAATTTGCCCCTTATAAGACGGATCTGTGAGAATTTCCTGATAACCGCTCAAACTGGTATTAAAAACTACCTCTCCGGAGGATTCTCCGGCTGCGCCGAAAGATGAACCTTTAAAAATTCTGCCATCTTCAAGTACTATTTTCGCTTTCATTCGGACACCCTCTTCTGGTTTGAAAAACATACAAGTTTTTGCGATACAACATCGGACATTATTTTTAAATCTCTGCCGCTTACATCATAAACACCAATAATATGTTCGTACTTAGCGGATTGGGGAATAAGTTCAGCAAATAAATTTTTTGACCGGGCAAGCCACTTATCAGCACGAAAAACAACATCTGTCTTTTCCGGGAACAAAGCAGCGTAGAATATTTTCGTCTCCACCAGGTCCTGGAAAAAGTGTGTTCCGAAAGAGAGTTCAGGCATTAGGTTGCCGGCTGTTGAAGCAACCTCAACAAGGACAGAAACATTATTTATTTCAGCAAACTTAACCGGTATGCCTAAAGAAGGTGTTGTTGTACCCCATCTGCCCGGGCCGATAAGAAGGGTGGGCAGGGCTTCTCTATCCTTTATACTTCTATTCAACTCTCCCACTAAACGGGCAACATCATATTTTCCTGATTGAACAAGCTCAATATATTTTGTTTGATCAACATAGATAACTCTTTTAATCTGCTGGGAGAAGTTGCCGCCAAGAAAATATCCATGCGATTTAAAAAGAATATCATCGCTTTTAATTTTATCCGGTATCTCTACCTTGTGCCCCACTCCCCATGTCTGTAACGGCCGGCACTGCAGCAGGTTTATTTTAAATGTATCATCCTTTGCAAAGTTTACTGTGAATTCTATCTCAACCGGGTAATCGTAGCTCTTTTGCAGTGTTTTTAAAATATTCTTAAATGAATCGGCAAATTTATTATCGTTGAATAACTCATCTAAGGTCAATATCCAACAGTCTTTATCTTCCTGGCCCATTTCACTCTTCATCCTTATAGCTTCATAATCTTTCACGGCTACGCGGTGTATGTCCATATACAGTTCTTCGTTTATAAGCTTTTCAAAGGAAATAATATCAAAATTATTATTTTTTATATCTATAAGATCAACCTTTTGCTGCGAAAATCTTTTTAAATCATCTCGCTGCGAGTATGGCCTTTGTAAAGGAGCATCTAAAGCCACCATTCTTGGATAATCACCTTCAACCCGATTTACCGCCCTTGTGCCAAGCCCAAATACTAACCTAAGCATCCCCGCATTAGGATCCATGCTTTCATTCCATACATAAGTATTGTAGGAAACTCCAACGCCGGCAAGATCAGGAAAGAAATAATGCTTATGATGCGCACCGGAAACCCGCTGGACCAGGAGTGCCATCTGCTCATCTAATTTATCCAATCTCCTTTGTCTTCTGTAGACAAGGGCATCCTCACTCATGGTGCTTGCATAAATAAGTTTTACAGCCTCGGCAAATTTAAGGTATCGTTGTTCAGGCGTGCCCTGATTTGCTAAAAATATACTTTCATATTTTCCGGCAAATGCGTTCCCAAATCCATCCTCTAAAAGAGAACTCGAACGGATTATAATCGGCGATGCGCCAAAATATTCTATAATCTGCTGGAACTGTTCCATTATCTCATCAGAGAACACTCCAAAAAGCATCTTTTCTTTCAAAATTTTCGCGGCGGTGAAATATCCCTCCTCTGTTTTTTGCCGCATGCGCAATTTCCACCATCGGTTTTCAACTATATATGAATAAAAAATGTCCGAGCCGATATAAAATGAATCGTGCGGTTCGGAAAATTTTTCCCAATGCAATGATTTGTTCTTTAACAA